>CAMYJV010000013.1:0-8843 GCA_947258805.1 uncultured Gammaproteobacteria bacterium
CGGCTACCAGCTGAAAGACGGCACCGCGATAAAGATCGGCGACGCGTCGATGCATGTGTCGGGCCTGCTCGGCCCGGATCCCCTCGTCCAGGGCACCACCCTCGACTGGGATCTAAGCGGGGTGGATATCGCCGACCTGGCGCGGGTCGCTGAGCTCAAGCAGGAGTTCCCGTCAAGTGCACTGACCGCTACCGGAACAACGCAGCTAAGACCCGCCGATTTCGTCTTCAGTGACGTGAAGGGCACGATCGACCAGGCAGATTTCACGGTGGGGGGACAACTGGGGCGCGCGGAGGACCGTCGAGGCACGGACCTGCGAGTGTCGATGCGCGGCCCGGAACTCGAGCGGCTGGCTTTCCTGTTGGGTGACGTGAATCTGCCGGCCGGACCCTTCACGGTATCCGGACGCGTGCAGCGCACCGATGGCGGCTTGCGGGTTTCCGAGTCCCTGATCGACGTAGCGGGTGCCAGCGGCAAAATGGACGGGGAACTGGCACTGCCCCTCGATACCCTGAAAGGCAAGTTCGACATCGAGGTGTCAGGGCCCGATGTCTCCGCCTTCTGGGAAGGGCGCTATGACGTCGTGTTTGGCAAACAACCCTTCGCCGTCGACCTGCGCGGAGAAGTCACCGACGAACTCTGGCAGCTGGACGACGGTCAGCTGAAAATCGGCGACAGCGAGCTTCAGGCCACCGGCGCAATCCGGCGCACGGCGGATAGCGGCAAGCTGCAAATCCGGGCGAAATCTCCGGAAATATCCCGGCTCGGCACCATTCTGGGCATCGAGATACTGCCCGGCCGGAGCCTTGAGCTCAGTGGCGCGCTGGAGCGCAGGGGTGACACCCTCACCATGACGAATTTTCTCAGCCGGACCAACAAGGGCGATCTGGCGGGCAACGTGAGCTACACCTTCGGCACACCGCCCAGCCTGAAAGCGACGCTAACGTCGACTTTGCTCGACCTCAGCTGGATCACGGACCCCACCAGGGAGGAAATACTCGAAGACAAGCCCGCGCGTGAAGCCGAGCAGCGCAAGGACGGGCGCCTGTTACCCGACTGGGAGCTCCCGCTAGAGGCCATGACACGCCTGAATGTCGACCTGTCGATCGTCGCCGACGAGGTGCTGCGCCAGCGCCGCGATGTGAAGAACTGGGATCTCAAAGCGGTGCTGCAGGATGGTGCCCTGACCGTCGCGCCCTGGCGTTTTGGCGGAGACTCCGGCAGCCTCGATGCCGCACTGCGGGTGACACCCGTCGCCGACGGCGCCAATGTCAGCTTTCGCATGACAGGTGTGGATCTCGTCACCGGCCTGTTTCAGCCGGACAACGCCGACCTCAGCATGATGCCGAAGGGCGACTGGGACATTAACGTGACGACCCGCGGCAAGACGCTTCGCGACCTGGCCGCCAACCTGAACGGCACTGGCAAGCTGCACACGGCGTCTGGCAGGCTGAAGAACACTCAAGCCACGGGTGCCCTGTTCGGCGACCTGTTCAGCAGCATCGTCGGCGCGGTGAATCCTTTTGCCAATCGAGAACCGTACACGGAAATCACCTGCGCGGTATTTCCGTTCACTTTCAAGGACGGCGTGATGACGACCGCCCCTTCGGTGGTGGTGCAGACGGACAAGCTGAACATCATCAGCCGGGGCAAAGTGCGCCTGCAGACCGAACGGTTAGACCTGAGTTTCAACTCCAAGCCGCGTGCGCGACTCAGCGTCAGCGCCGGCAGCCTGGTCAATCCCTTCGTGCGCATTGGCGGCACGATGGCGGCACCTGCAGTGACGCTGGACAGGACCGGCGCGGCGCTGACGGCCGGCGCCGCGTTCTTTACCGGCGGCCTGTCGCTGCTCGCACAGGCAGCCTTCGACTCGGCCTGGCGGTCATCGGATCCGTGCGGCGAGGTGCCGGAAGAAGCGAAGAAACGCTTCGCGAAGAAAAATGGTTAGAACGCGCCTGGTCCTGGACGGTCACCGGATGCAGCGCGGAACCTGAGAGCCATCGCGTCTTTTTTTGCTAAATCCGCCGCCGGCGCAGGCGCAGCCAGTCTTCCAGCATGTCGCCCCACTCCGCATCCACGCGTTCGAAGGACTCCGGCGCCAGGTCTTCCAGCAGCGTGCGGTTCAGCGCCGGGTACTCTTCCGGCCCACCCTCTTCCGGCCACTGGCGCGTGGCGTCGATGATGATCTTGCTGCTCATCGGCCGGTTGGGCGAACTCGGGTCCAGCGGCATGCCGCGCGCCGACTCGATGATCTCGGTAGCCGGGAACGGCTGCCAGCGCGAGCCCATCGCGAACATCATCTGCGTGCGGTCGTAGACATCGAGATCATCGTCGACGACCACTACGATCTTGGAGATGGGCACAATGCGGGCGATCTTCTTGCCAATGCTCAGGGCCTGCCCCGGCTTGGTCTTCTTGATGCTCAGGAAGCCGAAGCCGGTGGCCTCCACCGGTGAATGGAAGGCCACAATCTGGGGTGACAGCTTTCTCAGGCGCGCCAGGGACACCCCTTCCAGCGGCGCGGTGACAAAGCCGCGGGTCACGCCGGTGAACTGGTTCAGAATCCACGGGTCCTTGCGGCAGGTGATGGCCGTGATGTCCATGAAGAAATTCTCGCTCTTCTTCAGACCGAGATAGCCGTACATCTCGCCGAAGGGGCCTTCCGGCTCCATCGGCGCATCCAGCGGCACGATACCTTCGATCACCATTTCCGCGTTGGCCGGGACCAGCATGTCGTTGGTCTCGGACTTCACCACCTCCACCGGCTTGCCGCGCAGGCCACCGGCCAGCGCCAGCTCGTCTTCCTTGCCGCTCTTTGCTATCGCCGAACCGCTGATAGTCCAGACAATCGGATCCTGGCCCAGCACGATGGACACCACGGCCTCCTTCTCGCCGCGCTCCTTTTTCGCCATGAACATCTTCCACGCACCCTGCCCCGGCTCCGGGTTTACGCCCATCTTGCGCGGGCCCTTGATCTGGCAGCGATAGGTGCCGAAGTTTTTCCCGAGCTCCACGTCCTCGGTGAACACGGAACCGGTGTTGACGTAGCGCCCCGAGTCGCCGGGGTTCGACGTGATAAACGGGAACTGCGTGATGTCGATGTCGTCGCCGGTGTAGACCTGTTCTTTCACCGGCGCCTTGTCACGCGGGACTTCCACCGGCGGGATCTGAGGCAGCTTGCCACCGTTTTTCTCCAGCAGGTCCAGCATGTACTGAATCGTGATGCGGTAGGTTTCGATGCCGTGGTTGGGTATCGGTTCCAGGCCCAGCGCAATCGCCTCGGTATCCCAGGGCCCCGTGTTATTGAAGATCACCGGCCCCTTCTGCCACTTGCCATCGATCTTCACTTCTTCCGCGAGATAAGCCGGGGCCTCATACATGCCCAGGCAGTCCATCATCCGGTAGGCGATCGCGGTCATCTCATAGGCGTCCTGGTCGACCCGCTTCTGGCGCATGACCAGGCCGCGGCGTTCGAGGTCTTCCATCCAGTCGCGGAAACTGTCGTGCGGAAACATCGGCTTGTACTTGCGCCCACCACTGGCTGCGGCGACAGCCGCCGCCGTGGCCCCGCTGCCGGCAACGGCCTGGCCGCTGGCGACCGCACCGGTGGCCGCGGCCAGCAGCGCCATCAGTTCTCTGCGGTCCAGATTCAAATTACGGTCCTGGGTCATGGCGGGATCCTCGCTTCTTGAACTGCCGAGCATCGCCGAGCGCTGCAGGGCCTTTCAAGTCCAAATCCGCCACCGCCGCGCCGTGGACGGCCCCAGGTGCCGCCCCGTGGTGGAAATGCCCCCGGACCCTGTCTATTCTTGTGGCCGCAAACAACCAGGAACCATCCCATGCACCTGTTCAAACCCGCCGCCATTGTGGCTGTTGTCGCTTTTCTCGCCGGCTGCGCAGCCCCGGCACCCACCATTCGGTCGAATGAAGACCCGGGCACCAATTTTGCCCAGTTCGACACCTACGATTTCGTGCCGGAACTGGCGGGCGACGACTTCGGTTACCAGAGCTTCCTGGTGCAATACCTGAAAGATGCAATCAATCGGGAGATGCAGACCCGGGGGTACAAGCTGTCGCCCGAGAACCCCGAATTGCTGGTGAACTTCTACGTGAACACGAAGGAGAAGATCCGCTCCACTTCGACGCCAACCATGGGCGGCGGCTATTACGGCTACCGTCGTGGCTACTACAGTGGCTGGGGCGGCGGCTACGAGACCACGGTCACACAATACACAGAGGGCACGCTGAGCATTGACATCATTGACGCGGCCCGCAAGCAGCTGGTGTGGGAAGGCGTTGCGGTGGGACGCATTCGCCAAAGCGCGCTGGACGACCTGCAGGGTGCCGCCAACCGGGTCGTGCCACTGATCTTCGAGCGGTACCCGCACCAGGCGGGCGTCCGCTAGACTGGCATCAGCGCCGCAACCGGCCGCCCAGTGCCAGCGCGCGTTCGGTATCGCCGCTGCGCTGGTAGAGGTTCGCCAGGGCGGCGACCAGCGACGGGTCGTCGCTGAAGCGCGCGAGAGATGCTTCCAGGTACGCCAGGGCGGCTTCCTTCTCCCCCTGGGCGTCCATGATCAACGCGTAGGCCAGTGCAAAGCGCGGCGTGGCGTCATCGGCCTCGGCCGCAATTCGCAGTTCTTGATAAGCCGCCTCCGCGCGGCCCTGGCGCACCAGGCTCAAGCCGAGGGCATAGTGCAACGACGCCTGACCGGGCGCGGCCTCGATGCCGGCGCGCAACAGCGACTCACCTACCGGCTCATTGCCCTCGGCGCGGTAGAGATCGGCCAGATTCACATAGGCCGGCACAAACTGCGGGTTCAGTTCCAGAGCGGTGGTGTAAGCCGCAATGGCAAGGTCAATACGGCCGAGGTGGCGCTGAAGATTGCCGACATTGACGTGCGACGGCGCGCGCTCCGCGTTGACCATCTGCGCAGCAATATATTCATCGACGACGGACTCGAAGGCTGACTGGGAAGCCGGCGGAATCACCTCCGGTCCAAGGGGCGCTAACACCATGATCCCGGCCAGGCGGACCGCGAGCACCGGATCTTCCAGGATTAGTGGACCAAACTGTACGCGGGCCGCTGGCGCTGCCGTCTGCAAGGCCCGGGCCGCACCCAGGCGCAGCAACGGGTCGCGGCTCTGCAACTGCTCGCCAACGATAGTTGCCGCGAGGGAATCCGATGAAAGGTCCAGCCGGGCCATGGCGGATGCGCGAATGATCTTCGGCGTCAACGCATCGGCCGTCAGGCCGAGGCGCAGGTTGCGGGCTTCCAGCGGCAAGGCCTCCGCGCCGGCCAGCCGGCGGGTCCAGTGCACCGGCCCAGCCGGCGATGTCTTGTCCGCTTTTTCGAGCACTGCCGCTGCCCAGGCTGCATCCTGCTCCGCGTGGCAATTCAGGCACGACACCGGTGTGCCGAACTCCAACGCCAGCGCCGGGCGGGGTATACGGAAACTGTGATCGTGACGCACATCCACCTGCATGAAGGTCGTGGGCGGCATGTGGCACTCGATGCAGTCGGCGCCGGCGCTGTCCGCTTCATGCAGGTGATGGGTGGTAGCAGCGTAGCGCTCGCCGTCGTGGCACTGCAGGCAGACCTGCCGGCCGGGCGCACGCAGTTGCAGGGAATGTGGCTCGTGGCAATCACTGCAGGTAACACCCTGCTGGTACATCCGGCTCTGTAGAAAAGACCCGTAGACGTAAACCTCGTCGCGCACCTGGCCGTCGGCGTGATACAGCGGCGGAGCAATCAGCGCCGGCTGGTAACTGTCCAGGAACTCGCCGCCCGACCAGGTGCTCACACCGATGCGTGTGCGCCGGGAATGGCAGCCGGCGCAGGTGTTGATCTCCAGGGACGTGCGCCGAGGCTCACTGCGCCGGCTGTTGCCAGTCTGCGGGTTCAGGATCCAGGTGATGTCGGCCCGCTCGCCGAAGCGCAGCTCCAGCCCGAGGCTTGCATCGCCGTCCGGGGCGGCGGCCCAGGCGACGTGGCGACTACCCGGGCCGTGGCAGGCCTCGCACGCGACATTGAGCTCGGCAAAGCTGGTTTCGAAGCGGTCGGTCTCCACGTCGTATTGCTTGCTCAGCGCGGTGGAATGGCAATCGGCGCACATGGTTTCCCAGTTCTGGCTCGGTCGGGTCCAGTGCAGCACGTCCGTGTGGTCGATCAGCTCATCGTCGCCGTAGGTGTGGAACCACTGCTGGCCACCTGCGTCTGCCGGGCGGGTGTCCCAGGCCAGGGAAAGCGCCTGCAGCTTGCCGTCGGGCAATTCCAGCAGGTATTGCTGCAGGGGATCGACGCCAAAGGCATAGCGCACGGGAAACTCGGCTGCTGCCCCGTCCGCACCGTCCGTCGTCACGAAAAACTCATCGCCACGGCGCTCGAAGCGGCTCTCTGCGCCCTGCCGGTTCAGGGTCGCCGCATCAAAGTCGCCGAGTATCCGCGCCGGCTCCGGCAACTGCATCGCGAGGTCGTGATGGGAGCCCTGCCAAAGCTCAAGCTGTTCGGCATGACACTCGGCGCACACCGCCGCACCAACATAGGTCGCCGCACCGACCTCGGCCGTCTCGGGCGGCGGTGAGGGCTCATCTGTTTCACTGCACGCAACCAGCAATCCGCACAGGGCTGTCACCCAAACGGGCGCCGGATAATGAAACCTGGAATCGAGCCGCACGGACGCAGTCAGCCCTAGGTGCGCGTGCTTGTCAAATATGGCTGCGGGGTGCAGCTATTCTTCGACGTCGAAGCGAATGTAGTGCAACACGCCGGTGACCTCCACCGCCTCGCCGTCCACGATCCGCGGCTTGTACTTGAATTTCAGCGCCGCCTGCACGGCCGCACGTTCGAAGATCGGGTCGGTAGACTCCAGCACCTCAACGTCCTTCACGGAGCCCGCGCTGGTGACCGTGAAGCGGACCAGGACCCAGCCGGCGAGCCCCCTGGCCGCTGCGCGTCGGGGATAGATAGGTGCCACCTTCACCAGCGGCATGTAGTCTGCATCGGCGTTCTCGAAGCTGGTCAAGCCGGCAACGTTCAGGGTGAAACCTGAATCCAGCGATCGGTTCCCACTGCTGAAGTCAACGCTCACGCCGGCACCCTCGTTTGTCTCCGCGAGGTCGGGAGATACCGCGTTCTCTGGCGAGGTTTCGGCCGGCGGCACCTTGTCGGGTTTCACCTGCTTGCGCTCGACGGACTCATCACGCTGAATGCGCACGAAGTCCGGGATGTAGATGCGGGCCTCTTCCGTCAGCGCGCGCTCGCCGGTCTCGATGAGACGCTCCATGCCGTATACCAGCAGCGTGGTAATGACGAAGGCCATGCTCAGGGCGATCAACATGCGTAAGGTCCGCCCCAACGGCGGAAAGCGCGTTGGCGGGAAAGCCACCACGGTGTCGTGGCTGCGCAGGGTGGTGATGTTCTGACTGCTGATTCGCGCCAGCAGGACCGCTGGAAATACGCCGCTCAGCGCGCCGACCATGCCGGCCATTGTCGTCATCGTGGCTTGCGCTACACCACCGGCCACCGCGCGGGGCGAGCTGTTGCCCATGGCCGCCATCACATCGAAGATCACGATCATGCCCGTGACCGTGCCCAGCAGGCCCAGCAGCGGGCACACCGCGGCAAGGGTCCGGATCATTGGGATACCCGCTTGCAGGCGCTGACCAAGCTGGGAAATTGCGCCGGTGCGCACTGCCTCGAAAGTCCAGGAGCCTTCGTCCGGGCGCTCGCTGAGTTCATCAAAGGCCTCCTGCACGCGCCGGCGATGCTCGGTGCGCAGGTACAGCACGCGCTCGATGATCATCGTCCACATGGCAAAAATCACCCACGCAATGACGACGATCACCTGGCCACCGCGGTCCAGGAAATCCCGAATGGTTTCAAATATGTCGTACAAAGGGACTAAGCCCCCCCTTTGCGCAGGCCGGTTTATTAATTATTACTGTAATTAAATCAGCTATATTCGCCCCGGCAATCCGTATAAGTGCGGAGTTCCGACAAGGAATACTAACCTGTCATGCAGCTGGACCTGCAATTTCCCGACCTGCCGGGCTACCGCGTGCGCCGCTCTGCGCGGGCCCGACGGCCCAACGTGTCCGTGTGCCTGCACGACGGGGTCGTGTTAACCCTGCCCCAGCGCTACGACGAACGCCGGGTGCCCGCCCTGCTGGCCGAATGGCGGCCCTGGATCGACCGCCAGCTCAGGCGCTTCGACGGGCACCGGGCCAGGCTGCCGGCAGACATGACCGACCCGCTGCCGGCCACAATCCGGCTACCGGCAGTGCGGGGAGCCTGGCCAGTGAGCTACGAGGACAGCGGCGATTCCAGATCGAGGGTGAGTGAACAGGCAGACCAGCTTCTGGTCAGGGCCCCCCATGAACGCGACGGGGCAAACGCGCGGGCCGCGTTGCGGCGCTGGCTGGCGCGCCAGGCCCGGGCCCATCTGCAAACAGAACTGGATCGCCTGGCCGGGCAGCACGCGCTGCGTTACCGCAAGCTCACGGTCCGTGGCCAGCGCACACGCTGGGGCAGCTGTTCGTCCACCGGCACGATCAGCCTGAATTACCTCCTGATGTTCCTGGCGCCGGACGCCGCCAGCTCGGTGGTGCTGCACGAACTCTGCCACACCCGCTACATGAGTCACGGGCCACGTTTCTACGGGCTGCTGGAGCGGCTGGAACCGCGCTACCGGGAGCTGGATCGCGAAGTGCGAGACGGCTGGCAGGCAGTACCCGCGTGGGCCTGGCCGTCGCTATAACGCCTTACCAATGGCCTGTCAGGGATGGCCCGTCAGCGATCGCGTCAGACCTGCTCTGACATTACCTGTTGCGGCGCCGGATC
>CAMYJV010000013.1:8989-33959 GCA_947258805.1 uncultured Gammaproteobacteria bacterium
ACAGCAGTAACCAGGCGGTGGCCGGCAACGGCACTATCGTTATCCCGGAGAAGGTCTCGCCGACCGTTGCAATTCCATATTCCGAAACGCCCAACACGTCGTCGCCCGTAATCAGTTCCAAATCAGCTGGCACGAAGAAGTCCCAGAAGCCAAGTGCTACGTCATAGAAACCCGGGTCCAGGTCGAAACTCAGCGTGCGCGAGCTATTCGCTTCGGCAGCTTCGAAACCATCGCTGAATTCATCGTCACCTGACTGATAGGTGATGATCATGGCATCGGCCATATCGTCCCCCCCGACCCACTGCGCAGTGGGACGGAACGGGTTCGCGCTCGGGGTCACGGTCAGGAAGGATGCAGGGTCAGGGAAATCGCCGGCACCGGGCGGCACAATGCCCTCGCCGCGGTAAATGCTCTGGCCGCCGCTGTTATTGATCTGGATATCAAAGGTGTTGGCGAAGAAGGTTTGGACTTCGTCAAGATCCAGGTCTTCTGCCACGATATCCCAGTTGTTCTCGGCGTTGTCAAAAGCCAGCGGAAAGGTTCCAAAATCCGGAGTCGTCACGTCGATCGTATCGGCGTTGCCGAAATCCTGTATTTCAAATTCGATTTCGTAGGTGCCGATAGCAGTGGACTTCGCCGCGACGACGACCTCAACGGCCTGCGCGCTGAATGCAAGTAACGAGCCCGCGATCACCGCGCAGCCTGCGCCCCTTAGACTTGTAATCATTATTCTTACTCCCAGAGGCCCAGCGGCCGTCGCGCGTCATCGGGAGCATGTCGAGGTCTTCGCTGGCCGCCCTTCCCAAGCAACCATAAAAAAACGCGAGTCGCCCTCCTGCCGGAGGATCGTTCGCGTCATCAGAATTATGTTTTACCGCCGGAGCCCGGAATTGTCAACAGAATACGCTGGTTACGGCGGCCGGAGCCTGCAAAAAAGAAGGCCCGGACTTCCTGTCCGGGCCTTTACACTGCGTCTGGAGGACTGTCTCAGTTTGTTGGTGCTGACGCCGGTCCGGTTTGGGAGGACTGGGAGCAGGGGGACTCCCGGGGTTTTGCGTCGTCCGGCCCGGGCCAGCACCTGATGGAACGCATCTTAGGCACTGCCCCATGGACGCAGGCTTTCCCAGACATTAACAATCTTTAATGTTGCAGAGTAGCCCGCAACGCACTGTTTATACTATTATTTTTTCCGTATACGGCCCCACGACCAGAAGGATTCCGACCCCATTCATGCGCATCCTGGTGATAGAAGACGACGCGAGCGTCGCCGAATTCCTGTGCGGCGGGCTCCGCGAAGCCGGCCACACGGTGGATCACGCCGACAATGGCAAAGACGGCCTGTTTATGGCCACCACGGAGACCTATGACGCGATGATCGTCGACCGCATGCTGCCCGCGGTGGACGGGTTGTCAGTGGTCCGCACGCTGCGCGCATCAGACAACGACACCCCGGTGATCATCCTGAGTGCGCTGGGGCAGGTCGACGACCGCGTGAAAGGGCTGCAGGCAGGCGGCGACGACTACCTGACCAAGCCCTTCGCCTTCAGCGAGCTCGAAGCCCGGCTCGACGCCCTGGTCCGCCGCCAGCGCGGTGGCGCCGGCGCGCCGGAAACGACCCTGACCGTCGGCCCGCTGGAGATGGACCTGCTGCGGCGTGAAGTGCGCCGCGACGGCCAGGTCATCGAACTGCAGCCCCGCGATTTCCAGCTGCTGGAATACCTGATGCGCCACGCCGGCCAGGTGGTCACGCGCACAATGCTGCTGGAGAAAGTCTGGGACTACCACTTCGATCCGCAAACCAACGTAATCGACGTGCACATCAGCCGCCTGCGGTCGAAGATCGACAAGGGCCAGCCCCAGGCCCTGATCCAGACCGTGCGGGGCGCGGGCTACAAGATTGGCGCGTAACGTATGGGCCTGAAGCAGCAGCTTCGCACTACCACCTTCCTGCTGACACTGCGGTACATGGTGTTGTTCTTCGTGTCCGTCACCATCCTGATGGCGGTCATCAACTGGGCGATCACCGACTACATCGAAAACCGCGCCGACGAATCGCTGCAAACCTCGATACGCACGTTCACCGAGCTCTATCGCCTCGGCGGGCTAGCCGCAATAGAACCGCTGGTCAGCTCACGCGAGGCCAGTGAGAACCCCGGTGAAGCGCTGTACCTGCTCGCCGACCAGCGCTATCGACCGGTGATCGGCAACCTGCCCGCATGGCCAACCCTGCAGGCCACCGGCGACGGCTGGGTGGCCTTCGCGTACCAGACCCCCGAAGGCGACACCGCCCCGGCCCGCGGCCGCGTGGTTGCCCTGCCCCCGGGGGCGTGGCTGCTGGTGGGCCGCGAGATGCAGACACTCGGCGCGCTGGAAAAGATCCTGGAGCGGGCCTTCGTGCTGGTGCTGGGAATCACGCTGGTGCTGGCGCTCTTCGGTGGCCTGTTGATGAGCAACGATGTTCTCGGCCGCGTGAATGCAATCAACACCGCGTCCCGGCAGATCATGGCGGGTGACCTGTCACAGCGCATGCCGGTGAGTGAGACGCGCGACGAATTCGACGCGCTGTCGCGCAACCTGAACGCGATGCTCGACCAGATCGAATCCCTGATGAGCAGCGTGCGGCACATGTCGGACAATGTCGCGCACGATCTGCGCACACCGTTGACCCGCCTGCGCAACCGGCTCGAGACGCTGCGGGTGCGAGCGTCCGCCGGTGAAGCGGAAGACATTGATGCGTGCCTGGAAGACGCCGACAGCCTGCTGTCTACCTTTGCGTCGTTGTTGAGCATTGCCCGCATCGAGTCCGGGGCGTCGGGCGAAGCGATGCAGCCCGTGGACCTGACGGCAGTCACCCGCGATGCGTGCGAGCTCTACCACGCGCTGGCTGAAGAGAAGCACATCGATCTCAGCTGCCAGGCGGCCGACGGCGCGCGCATCCTCGGCGACCGCAACCTGATTTTCCAGGCGCTGACCAACCTCCTGGACAATGCGATCAAGTACACCCCGGCCGGTGGCCGGGTCATTGCGCGTGCCGAGCCCGGGCCCGAGCACGTCAGGCTGACCGTGGCCGATTCCGGACCGGGCATACCCGAGGGCCAGGTCACGCAGGTGCTCGATCGTTTCTACCGGGTAGACGAGAGCCGTTCCGCGCCGGGTGCCGGCCTCGGGCTGAGCCTGGTCAACGCGATCGCCTCCCGCCACAAGGCAACGCTGACCCTCGAAGACAACGAACCCGGCCTGCGCGTGAGCCTCGCGTTTCCATCACCGCAGGCAGCTTGAGTTAGCATTCGCGGTCCTTCATCCGTTCTGAAACGTTGAATGACTAATCTATTCAAGGAACCGCTGGTTCACTTCCTGATCGTCGGCGCATTGCTGTTCGTGGCCTACAGCTGGTTAAACCCGGGGTCCGGGGCTGCGGACGAACGGCTCATCGAGATCACACCGGGCACCGTGCAACGCCTGCAGGACGCCTGGACCCGGCAATGGCGCCGCCCGCCCACACAGCAGGAGCTGGACGGCCTGATCGAAGATCACATCCGCGAAGAAGTGCTGTACCGGGAGGCGATTGCACTGGGCCTGGAACGCGACGACACCATCATCCGCCGCCGCCTGGCCCAGAAAATGGAATTCCTGAGCGAAGACCTGGGCACGCTGGTGGAACCCGGTGACACCGAGCTGCGCGAGTTCTTTGCTGAACGTCAATCGGCATTCGCCGAACCGGCACGAGTGTCTTTCAACCACGTTTATTTCAGTCCTGACCAGCGTGGTGCCGAGGCCTTCGCCGATGCGGAACTGGTGCTAGCAGAGCTGGAGGCAGCCAATATCGTGGATGCCGGCGAGCGCGGCGACCGCTTCCTGATGCAACTGCGCTACGACTCACTGAGCGAACGCGATGCGGCCCAACTGTTCGGTAGCGATTTTGCCGCACGCGTGTTCGAACTGCCGGTGGGAGACTGGCAGGGCCCGGTAGAATCGGGCTTCGGTTGGCACCTCGTGCGGGTGACGGACCAGGTCATGCCGCGCATGCCCGACTTCGACAGGGTGCGCGAAGAGGTACGCCGAGAATTCGACTATGAGCGACAGCGGGAAGTCCGGGCCGCCACCTATAAAGCGCTGCGCTCACGCTACAAAATTGTGTACAGCACGGCTGGCCCGGACGCTTCCTGATGCACCGGGTGTTGTTGCTGGCACTGCTGCTATTGCCCTTCACCGGGGCGGCCCACGAATCGCGACCCGGTTTTCTCGAGCTGGTTGAAAGCGTGCCGGGGACCTACACGCTGACCTGGAAGGTGCCTCGCAGGGGGGACCTGATTCTGCCCCTGAAACCCGTGCTGCCAGCCTTGTGTAGTGACATCACCCCGCCGGTACAGGCGATCACACCGGGCGGCCTGATCGTGCGTCGCAACATCAACTGTGGTGGGGACAATGGCCTGCAGGGCCAGGAAGTCCGGATCGATGGTTTGTCATCCAGCATCACCGACGTGCTGGCGCGTGTGACGCTGGCCAGCGGCGACACACAGACGGTAATCCTGAAGCCCGATGCCCCGGCTTTCGTCGTCGCCGGGCAGCAGTCAAGCTGGGCGGTTTTAACCGCTTACGTCGTGTTGGGAATCGAACACATCCTGTTTGGCATTGATCACTTGCTGTTCGTCCTTGGCCTGCTGCTGCTGGTGAACGGCGTCGGGCTGCTGGTCAAGACCATTACGGCGTTCACGCTGGCACACAGCGTAACGCTGGGGGCTGCCGCACTCGGCTTCGTGAACGTGCCCCAGGCGCCGGTAGAGGCGGTCATCGCCCTGAGTATCCTGTTCCTCGCCACGGAACTGGTGAAGCGCCTGCACGGCCAGATTGGTCTCGCGGAACGGCGGCCGTGGCTCGTCGCACTGACCTTCGGGCTGCTGCACGGCTTCGGCTTTGCCGGCGCGCTGGCAGAGATCGGGCTGCCGCAATCCGCAATTCCATTGGCGCTGTTCAGCTTCAACGTCGGCGTGGAAGTCGGGCAGCTGCTATTTGTGTTCGCCGCGCTGCTGGTGATCGCCGGCTTGCAGCGCGTGCGGCGGGTGTGGCCGGCATGGATTGAAGTGCTGCCCGCCTACGGCATCGGCTGCGTGGCGGCCTTCTGGACGATCCAGCGAGTGGCGGGGTTTTGACGTTGGCGCGCCGTCCCTGCTGCTTTTCTGAGGTAGGAGCGGCTTTAGCCGCGATTGCTTCGCGCATGTCAGGATGGGATGCGTCGCGGCTAAAGCCGCTCCCACCAAGAACATTCCTGCCACCGCCGCTTCTTTCGTAGCGAAGTTGCAATGATTGAAGTGCTGGAAGGATTTCCGGATTCGGTGCTCGCCGTCAGTGCCAGCGATCGCGTCACGGCGGAGGACTACCGCGACGTCCTGACCCCCGCCGTCGAAGACAAACTCAGCCGTCACCCGAAGCTGCGACTGCTGTACCACCTCGGGGCCGACTTCAAGCGCTTCACCACGACCGCGCTGTGGGACGACGCGCGGTTGGGCTTTCATCACCTGCGGGACTTCGAGCGCATCGCCATCGTCACGGATGTGGCGTGGATTGGCAAACTGGCGGAGACCGCCGGGTGCGCGCTGGCTGTTGAGGTCCGCGCATTCGCCAATGCCGAGCTGACTGCCGCCGGCACGTGGATTCGGGAAGGTCTCCGGTAGGAGCGGCTTTAGCCGCGATCGCCGCGTCCATGGGCGCAAAACACTTGGCGGCATCCAGTCGCGGCTAAAGCCGCTCCTACCACGCATGGCAAACGAAAAACCGCCGGCATCCCGTCACGGGGATGCCGGCGGTTCACCCGCAACGGGTTGCAGCTTACTCGGCTTTCGGGTTGATCTTCGTGTACTTCGATCCGGCCAGGCTGATGTCCGCCATCAGTCCCGCGTTGGTCGTCACAAAGCCGAGGATCGGGGACTTGGCCTTGGTCGTGTCGATCGCGCCCGCGGCCCCGGTATTGACCAGCGTAATCGCACCGTCGACACCGGCTTCCCAGCCGGCGCTCTCCCGGAACTTCTTCAGCGCGTCATCCGTCATGAACAGCACGTAGATGCTCTTTTCCTGGCCACCCGCCTGGAGCCCGAAGGAAGCCGCGGTCGTGTTGTAGTAGTCGACGGTCTTGCCGTCCACGCGCAGCGCGCCTTCGCCGAATTCGCCAGCGATAATCAAGCCGGCCTTGATGACCTTGGGTAACACCAGCACACCTTTCGCGCTATCCAGGTACCCTTGTGCGCCTTCGACCTCGGACGCAAAACGCGCCAGCGCCGCGTCAACATTTGTGTCAATTACCTTTGCCGTTGCCGCAGTCGCCAGCGATGGCACCTGCAGCAGAAGGGCGATCGCCAGCAAGAAAAAAACTCTAGCTCTCATCATTTCCATATTCTCCAGCCTGGTATTCAGTTACCGGCGACATCAGCATCATAGCGACGTGGCGCCGCCGGTGCCATCCCCGGGGGAGCCCGATGAAATGCGAATATCGCCCTGCTTCAGCCCGTTCGGCAGCTGACGTGGATTGTGATTCGCAGCGCGGCCCGCTTAGTCGCCCAACAGCGCGAGACCATACCAATAGGTGAAAACCTTGACACAGAGTTGGGACAGCGGGGACGCACGATGCGATAGTAACAAGATGTCCTCTCGTCACTTGTTGCTGATCCTGTTGCTGCTGCTCACCGCCTGCGGCAACCCCGACAAGGCGTGGGACCTGGCCGAACGCGAGGACACCAACCAGGCTTACCTGGAGTTTCTCGCCAAGTACCCGGATGGTGACAAGGCAGATCGCGCCCGCGCGCGCATGGAAGAACTGAAGGAAATACGGGGCTGGGAGCGGGCGCAGTTCCGCGATCGGATCGATAACTACCAGCGCTTCCTGGGGCAATATCCCGACAGCGACAACGCGGCAGCGGCCAAACAGCGCGTCTTCGAACTCCAGCGGGACGAGGCCTGGACCGCGGCGCAGGATGCCGGCGATGCCCCGGCCCTGCAAAGCTTCCTGGCCGACTATCCGGACGCGCCGCAGGCCTGGGAAGCCGCCCAGCTGCTGGCTGCCCTGGCACCCGCGGCACCCGAAGCACCACCGGCGCCCCCGCCGGAACGTCCCGGCAATTTCCGCCTGCAACTGGGTGCGTTCCGCACGGCAGCGGCGGCCGACTCGGAAGTACGCCGGCTGGCGCCACTGTTCGACCGGACCCTGCCGGGACCGGTGCGCATCGTCACGCCGGCGGAGACCGGCGGGCGGTTCTTCCTGCTGCAAAGCGTGCCGGTCAACGGCCAGGAAGCGGACGCGGCCTGCACTGCGTTGCAAGCCGCCGGGCAGGCCTGTCTGCGCATCAACCGCTGATCCGAATGCGCTTGTAGCGGCAGCGGCAGCGGCACACGCGCCCCGCTACAATGCGGCCATGGCAACCGTCAGCACCGATCTGGCCAACCTGCGCCGGGAGTATCGCAACCGTCCCTTGCACCGCTCCGACCTGGACCCGAACCCGTTCATCCAGTTCGACCGCTGGTTCCAGGAAGCAGGCAGGGCCGAAACCATGGACGAGAATGCGATGAGCCTCGCTACCGTCGGCCCGGACGGCCAACCGTCTTTGCGTACCGTGTTGCTGAAGTACTACGGTGAGGACGGATTCGTCTTCTACACCAATCTCGGCAGCCGCAAGTCCGGTGAAATCGACAGCAACCCGCACGTCGCATTGCTGTTCTACTGGCACGAGGTGCACCGGCAGGTGAAAATCCTCGGCAAGGCAGTTCGCAACTCCATCGCCGAAGACACCCGCTACTTCATGCGCCGCCCGCGCGACAGCCAGCTCGGCGCGTGGGTGTCCAGGCAGAGCAGCCGGATAACCGCCCGCGCGGTGCTGGAAAGCAAGTTCGCGGAAATGAAGGAACGCTTCGCGAAGGGCGAAGTGCCGTTACCGAGCTTCTGGGGCGGCTACCGGGTGGTGCCAAACTCCATCGAATTCTGGCAGGGTCGGGAGAGCCGGCTGCACGATCGCTTCCGTTACGATCGGGAAGACGATGGCTGGGTCGTGAACCGGCTTGCACCCTAGGATCCACCCTCCGCTACATGGCCCTGGTTGTTACAGGATTCACCGTAGCGCTCCCCCGGGAAATTCCGCTGAATGGCCGATGATTCTTTATCAATGACGCCGGCACCATCTGCCAAAGTGAAGAAAATAATTTGCCATAGAACAGGCTGGCACCCGACTGCGGGCGCGATCTTGCTGTTTGTGTTCGCCCCGGCTGTCGCACATGTGCCCTATTTCGAAGCGACGGACCTGTCGGCCGACAAGCCCTTTGTAGTCCGGGATATTGAGCAGTCGAAAGCCGTCTACGCCCACCTCGAGTCCCCAGACGACCTTGACTCCTACCTGCTCCTGGTCCGCAAACCGGTGCACGTGTACGTCAAGGTCATCATCCCGTACTGCAAGAGTTACTCAGACTTCCGGCCGAGTTTCGCGTTGATCGGCCCCGGCCTGCCCGCGCCGGACAGCGCCCTGCCCGTGGACCTGCCAGAGGGTCACGGGGCGATCATCCGTCACGATCCGCCATCGGGAGCCAATCGGCCGTCGATGTTCGAATTCTTCAGTGACCAGTTCTACTTCGAAGGTCCGGTGCTGAATCTGAATGTTGAACAGCCCGGCGACTACCGTGTCGTGTATTGGAACCCGCAAGGGGAAACCGGTGACTACGTGGCCATCATCGGTCGGCGTGAGGATTTCAGTCCGGACGACTGGGTCCAGTCATTCACCAACACCGCCGAAATCCGCAAACGCAACTATATCCACGGAGAATGCCTGGAGCCCTAGGATCTAATCCCGGTTCAAGAAACATTATTCGCACCGAATACGCCAAGCGACTCGTTGAGGGGCAGCGCGTGACGGGTCTGATGCGCTATAGCAGCACCTACCGGCCGATCGCGTAATAGGCTGCGACCCGGTCCACCAGGATCTTGAACTTGCGCTTCTGGAAGCCGCGAATGTCTGCCCAAGGCGACAGGTCAAGGCGGTTCGCCACCATGAAACTCGGCGTGCCGCTGTCCATCTCTGCCTTCACCGCCTGCATCAGGCCTTCCCAGAACTGCCAGCGTTCACGGATCTGGATCACCGGGCCCATAGACGGTGCCGCAGTGAAGCCACCCTTGCCGGGCAACGGCACCAGGTGCGCGCCGATGACCTGCTCCAGCCCTTCGCGCTCGGCGAGGGCTTCAATGGCCTGCAAGGACTGCACTGCATTATAAAAGTGGAAGTCGGCCACCTGGGGGTCCCACGGCAGGTAACCCCCGCCGGCGGGTCGCGGTGTAACGATGTCTACCGTGTAGATCATCTTGTGCGGCCGAGGAATCATCACCACCAGGCAAGTGCCATGGCTCGGCCCGAAGTAGTAGAGATCCAGCGAACGGCCGCCGAGTTCCACGCGGTACTCGTTGCCGAAGGTGATGTCCGGCGGCACGACGTCCGGGTCCGGCGAGTCGCGCCATATGTCCACGCAACGTTCCTGCGCCACGAAGGTGGCGCCCTCGTCCTTGAAAATCTGCCCGCCGCGGGCGTGGTCCCAGTGGGCGTGGGAATACACGACGTATTTCACCGGCAGATCGGTAACCGCCGCAATCGCCTGCCGGTACTCGGCCGCTGCTTCCGGCGACTGCGGATCCGTGACGATCACGCCCTTCGGCGTGACCATGAACAGGCTGCGGTACGGGCCGTAGCGAAACGCATACAAATCACCCGCGAGCTTTTCGGTCTCGCTGAACTCGATGCCCGGCGGCAGAAGTTGTGCCGTGACCGGCTGCATCGCCAGCAGTACCGGCAACAGCACCACCGCCCGAAGCTGGACCCGCCATCGCGCTTCGCGGTGGCTGCTCATGGACTTCACTGGTAGTGAAAACGCCTGGAGTCGGCAGGAAAACCGTTGACAGGCATGTCGATGAATTGCCCGACTAGCTTTTCGCATGAGAACCGAGGTCCGGCGCCGGCGTCTCCGCATCGCCACTGAAGACGTGGATATCTCGCTGCGGGAACGCGATCACGATACCGGCGTCCTTGAACTTCCGGTCGATTCGCTTGTGTACGTCCGTCTGTGCGGACAAACGGTCTGAAGTCGAGCCCACAAAAATCCGCAGCGTCAGGTTCAGACTGCTGTCCGCGAACTGCTCAAAGTGTGCGAAAGGTGCCGGCTCAGACAACACCAGCGGGCATTCCGCCGCGGCCTCCAGCATCAGCGCCAACGCCCGTTCCGTATCGCTGCCGTAGGCGACGCCGACGTTGACCTGGATTCGCGTGACCGAATCGGACAGGGTCCAGTTCAGTAACCGACCGGTGATGAGGTCCTTGTTGGGAATGAAGAGTTCCTTCTGTTCCCAGTCGCGTATGGTTGTCGCACGGATACGGATCTTGCTCACAATACCCGACGCGTCGCCCACCGTGATGATGTCCCCCACCCGTATCGGGCGCTCGAACAGCAGGATCAGCCCACAGATAAAATTGGCCACGATCTCCTGCAGGCCAAAGCCGATACCCACACCGAGCGCAGCGGCCGCCCAACCCAGCTGGGAAGCCCTGACACCCAGCAGGTTCAGGACTAACAGGATGGCGATTGCGGTGATCGTATAACTCGTCAACGTCTGCACCGTATAACGGGCGCCGGCGCTCACGGTGCCTTGCTTGAGCAGGATGATGTTCAGCAGGGACGGGAGATTGGTGGCCAGCACGTAGCCACCAATGCCGACGACGACTACGAGCAGCAGGTCCGTCAACGTGACGGGGACCAGCTGCTCGACCCCATCGACCAGCGCCGTCTTGTTCCAGAGGCTGACCTGCTCGAAAATGCCGAAGGCCGGCAGCACGTCACCCCACACTGCGGCGAGGCCGAGCACGACGAGCAGCAGCACCGTCGCGTTCAGCAGTTGCCGGCTGTCGGTGTCGAGAGCCACCAGGTCGATCTCCGGCTCACCGATGTCCCCTGCTTCGGGAGCTTCGGCCGACTCTGCCTCGCCCCCGCGTCGCGCCCGGGCCGCTTGCAGAGAGACCACGGCCTTGTTGTAGGCCAGGCGCCGGTTCGTCATCAGCAACCAGCGGCGCACCACCGCGGCACCAAGCCATACAGCGGTAACGAGCCAGATCGACTCGAACAGGCTCTGGCTGAGTTGCCGGGTCGTGTAGTCGTAACCGAAATACGACAGCACACCGAAGGCGACGGGCACCAGCACGGCCAACGGGAACCACAGGTAGCGCCACCGCCACCAGGCGCTCTCGGGGTGCGCGGCGAGGAATCGCCTGGCGGCCCCCCGGGTCGGATGACCGAGACCGATCACCAGCCACAACAGGTTGACCATCAGCGCGACGAAGGCGAGCAGTGTCAGCAGACCGCCAAAACTGCCCGTCAGCTGGTCCGTCGTGTTGGACGTCCGAAACACGAAGTAAATCGGGAAAGCGGTGGCCACGAAAAACCGGAGCTGCCGGCGCACGTCCTTTAGCGTGTCCTGGTCCCAGCCCAAATGGCGGCCGGCCAACCCGTCGCCCCGGAAAAAGTCCAGCAGCAGCAACGGAAACGCCAGCCACACCGCAACGTCCACCAGCGCCTCGCCGATGGCGGTCGCGAACTCGGGTCCTTCCGGCGCGGTCGCCAGTCCACCGCCAACCGCGCCCAGCAGTAACGGTAACGGTGCCGCCAAAAGCACGGTATAGCCAATCGCCTGGAAGGTCAGCGTCATGGAGTCGTCGCGGATGCGCCCCACTTTTCTGCCGCACTCGACGAGGGCCCGTCTTGAATGCCCGGTGCGCAGAGCCAGACCCGCGGCCACGAGCGCCAGCAGCAGGAACCCGGGCGCCTGCACCGCGCGAACCAGGGCCAGGCCAACGGTGCCGAGCCAGGGCGCCGGGGACAGGTACCGGGTAATTTCCGCCGGCAGTTTCCGCCACTGCTCAGCATCCACACTCTCCGTACTGCGGACCCAAAGCAAACGCTCGGTCAGAAAGTCGTCGTAAGCCTGGATCCGGGTCGCAAACCTTTTCAGAACGTCGTCCAGTTCATACAGACGTCTCTGCAGTGCGGTGTCGGTGGCCCCGGTTCGCTCCAGCAACGTGCGCCGCGTTCTGGCGAGGTCCTCCAACTCCTGGCGGGCGTCGGCATCAAGCTCCGTCACGCCGCGCTCTGCCAGGCGGCGGTCCACGTACGCGGAGATGTCCGACAGCGCCTGCCGTTCTTCTTCCGTCTGGATCAGGCGCAGGCTAACGGCCGTGATGCCGCGGCTGACGCGGCGCCGCTCGACCCCGAAGTCGCGAGCGCTGGGAAACTTGTCGCGCTCTTCGAGCACGGCCAGGCCCACCGGTGCGCCCGCGGCCCGCAGCTCGAGTTTGCGCCGGGCGCTGCGAAAAGCTGCCTCGATCTGCGCCATTTTGGGCCGGTCACTCTCCAGTTTGGCCAGCCTGTCGAGTTCATCGACCTGCGCCTGGAGCCCCTCGACCAGTTTCAGGTTCGCCTCCGCCAGTTCGCGCAGCAGGGGCTCGTCGGCGGTCCCGCGGTCGAGGGCGGCCTTTGCCTGGGAGATGGCGCGGTCGGTTTCTGTGCGGCGGCGCTCATTGGCAAGCTGGCGGAGCGTCTCGGCCCGCAGGTTAATTCGCGTCAAGCTCTGTGCTAGCTGGTTTCGCTGCGCGGCCAGCAGCGCATTGCGAGCGGTGTAGCTCAGCAACTCCCCGTCCAGCATCGCGATCTCGCTCTGCAGCGCTTCCAGCCGCGTTTGCCGCGCCCAGCGCGCCGCCTCGACGAACTGCGGGGGTTGATCACCGGCCGGTTGCTCACCGGTCTGGCTCGCCAGTGCGGCGGCCTGCGAGCGCGCTGCCGCAATCCTTTGCCGGGCTTCCGCCGGTCGCAAAGCCTCGGACTCGAGCCGGGCGTCGAGCACGGCCAGTTTAGCGTCGACCGCGGTCTGGTTCGCCAGCTCCTCGTCGAGCCTGCGGCCTAGTTCGTTAGTGCGGGTAGCCTCAGAGACCTGAAGACTGGCGAGCGGATCGCTGTCGCGCCGCTGCTCGATGTTGGCGAGGATTTTCTCCGTTTCCCGCGGCGCGCTGCGATTAACCTGGCGATACTCCTCGATCATCTCCTTGTTGACGCGTTGGGATTCGAGGTTGTTGATGGCCTGACGGTAGAGATCGATGAGCCGCGCCCTGTTGTCGTTATCCAGGTCGGGCGCATCCTGCGCGGCCTGGATCCGGTTTTGGAGCTGTTCCACCGACACGCGTGCACCCGATTCCTGGGCCCAGGCCGGCAACATCGCAGCCAGGCACCAGATGCCCAACAGGACGGTGAGTGAGTGGCGAACGATTGTTGTCATGATTATTGTGTCAGGCGAGGCACTGCTTGAGACCCATGATATCGTCTCCAAAATCCGCGCGGGGAATAACCACACCAATCACGATCAGCATTTGCTCCATCGGCATCCAGCCTGGCGAACGCGGTGTCCATGACGGTGCTTTGCGATCCATGCCGCCGCCAGTGTCAACCGTTTGACGTCTCACGACCCTCGGAAAATCAGGCCGATTGGACCAAACTTATTGTTCGGTCTACATTCCTGCCTAACCGTAATCCCGCGGTGCAGGGCCGCGACCAAAGAAAAGGAAACACCATGATGACGCGCCGTCTTTCCGTTGCAGCTTTGATGTCTTGCATGCTGTTTACCCTGCCTGCGCTGGCCGGCGACCCGATACCACCGAAAGAAGGGCTGGTCGACGCGTTCAAGGAACAGAAACACTTCTCGCCCTACGCCGGGCGCAATTTCCCGACCCAGGTCTTCTGGGGCGACACGCACCTGCACACGGAGCTGTCGATGGATGCCGGCGCCTTCGGCGCCCGCCTGGGTCCGGAGGACGCGTACCGCTTTGCAAGCGGTGAGGAGGTCACGTCGTCCACCGGTCTGCAGGCGCGCCTGTCACTGCCCCTCGACTTCCTGGTCGTCGCGGACCACTCCGACAACATGGGCTTCTTTCCCGAGCTGCTGGCCGGCAATCCGCAATTCCTCGCCGACCCGACCGGCCGGCGCTGGTACGACATGATCCAGAAGGGCGGCCAGGACGCGGTGCAGGTGGCCGTCGAGGTCATCGTCGCGTTCTCCGAGAACAGCTTCCCGCCGGCGCTTGCGTCGTTACCCGGCACGCAGCCCTACCGGGCCGCGTGGGAGGTCATGATCGACGCAGCGGAGAAATATAACGATCCTGGCGAGTTCACCGCCTTCATCGGCTACGAGTGGACGTCTAACACCGGCGGCAACAACCTGCATCGGGTCGTGGTCTATCGCGACGGCGCGAACAAGGCCAGCATGATGGAGCCGTACACCACGCTGAAGCCACTGGGCAGCGACAATCCCCGCGACTTGTGGAACTGGCTGCAGGCCTACGAGGACAAGACCGGCGGCCAGATTATGGCCATTGCGCACAACGGCAACCTGAGCAACGGCATCATGTTCCCGCTGCGCGATTCGTTCACGAACAAGCGCCTGGACCGGGAGTACGCCGAGACGCGGAGCCGCTGGGAGCCCCTGTACGAGGTCACGCAGATCAAGGGTGACGGCGAGACCCACCCGCTGCTGTCCCCGGAAGATGAATTTGCCGACTACGAAACCTGGGACAAGGGCAATCTTGATCTCAGCGTGCCGAAAGAAGACGACATGCTGCAGTACGAGTATGCGCGTTCCGCGCTGCAGATCGGCCTGCAACTGGAAGAAGAACTCGGCGTGAATCCCTACCAGTTCGGCATGATCGGTTCCACCGACAGCCACACCGGACTGGCCACCGCAGAAGAGGAAAATTTCTTCGGCAAGCATTCCGGCACCGAGCCAAGCCCGGCACGCTACAAGCACCCGATGGCAGAGACGCCGAACGGCCGCTACGAGAGCTGGGACATGGTCGCGTCGGGGCTCGCCGCGGTGTGGGCGAAAGAAAACACGCGCGAGGCGATCTTCGACGCGATGATGCGTAAAGAAACTTACGCCACCACCGGGCCGCGCATGATGGTGCGGTTCTTCGGCGGCTGGGACTTCACCGCCGCAGACACGCAAAGCCGGCTGCCGGCCAACGCCGGCTACAGTCGCGGTGTACCGATGGGCGCAACGCTGCCTCCCAGCGAAAATAGCAAGCCCCCGAGCTTCCTGGTGGCCGCGCTGAAGGATCCGCTTTCCGGGAACCTCGATCGGATCCAGGTCGTGAAGGGGTGGATCGACAGCAATGGCAACCAGCAGGAAAAGGTCTACGACGTAGTTTGGTCGGGTGAACGCATCATCGGTGTCGACGGGAAGCTGCAAGCCGTGGGTAATACGGTGAACGTCGCGAAGGCTACCTGGACCAACACGATTGGCGCACCGGAACTGATCGGAGTGTGGATGGACCCGGACTTCGACCCGGAAGAACCGGCGGTCTACTACGCGCGGGTGCTCGAGATCCCGACCCCGCGCTGGACCGCCTACGAGGCCGCGCGCTTCGGCATCACCCTGCCGGCCAACGTGCCAATGGTGACACAGGAGCGCGCCTACACCTCACCCATCTGGTACAAGCCGGAGAAGTAGTCGCTGGTGCCGGCACCATCTTATAGGCGGAACAGGAACTCCTGCATGCCGTTGCCCAGCAGCATGGCGCGCTCGGTGGTATAGGCGGGAAGGCAGAGGCGCAGGTCTTCTGGCGTGTAACGCGGCGCATCGCGCATTTGTATGCACGACGATACGTTGACCAGGCTGCCGTCAACGGCCGGCACATAGTGGCCGGGCTCAACAGGCATCCGGGGCTCGGCGTAGTAGATCAGCGCATGCACCAGCGTGCCCGGCCGGGAACGCTCCGCAACCTGCGCCATCAGCATGCGCAGCGCTTCACGATTGAGGTAGTTCAGCGTGTCCCAGCACAGTACCAGGTCGACCGGCTCGGAGAGCCGGGCCGGCAACGCGCCCTCGGCCACGTGTTGCAAGGCTTCGCGGTCCAGGTCGCGGTTCAGCAACTCCAGTTCCTGGCCAACCTCCGCAATTTCCACCCGGCAACGGTGCCCGCCGAGCAGGGAAATAACCTGGGGACACACCTTGCCGAGGTCAAGCACGACCCAACGCTGGTCTTCCGGTACGCCTTCGATCAGGCCGCTGAACAGGGGCGCATTAAAAGGCTCGGACCCCGCAACCGGGTCGCGTGAGGTAGACCGGGCAAGCGACCCGATCATGCCGAGCACTCACCAACGGGAGACTTCACCTTTGCTGTCCGGACTAGCTCTTGGCGACCACTGCAGGATCGGCACTGGCGGCTTTTGAACTGGCAATGGGTGTCGGCTGCGACGAGGACTTGCCGTTGGCCGCCTTCGGATTCCCACTCGGCGCATGTGTCGATTCGCCGAGAGCAGACTTCACTGCCTCCGGATCCATTTCAATGGAACCTTTGAAACGCGCGCCGTCTTCGAGACTGACACGAGGCGAAATGACGTTACCCTGCACCTTGGCCGACTTGCGAATGCTGATGTGCTCTGCGCCGTAAAGATCGCCCTCGACCGAACCTTCCACGTCGACGGACTTGGCGTACACGTCTGCCCGAATCTTGCCTTCCTGCCCAATCGTCACAGTGTTGTTGTTTAAACGGACCGTGCCGTTCACTTCGCCTTCGATTCGCAGGTCTTCGTCACCCTGGAGGTCACCGTTAATACGAATCGAACGCCCGATGGCTGCGACACCCTGATTTACGCTGCTAGATGCCATGACCGGCTCCTTTTTGTCTGAGTTGCTCCAGCCACCCTGCTGGCCGTGTTCTTCCCTGCCCCCGTCGGGCGAATCCTTCTTGCCACGTTCAAACATGACGCTCCCTCCTGGTTGTCGATGCGACGTCTTGTTATCGGCCCCGCCGGGGCGCTTTCTTTGTCCCGCTTTCGGTCTCCGGCCAGCCCGTTTTTTCTAACGATGTTGGGCCGTTAGCGGACATATTACCAAGAGTCGGCATGATTTGGGCATACCCCGCCAACCGGGCTCCCGGCGCCAAAAATGCCGGCCCGGGAGCCCCCTTCAGGCCAGCCCGGGGGGGCCACGCAAGGCGCTGATTGCGGCACTGGCCCTTGCGGCCAGGGGCCGCCCCTGCGTAAGGTTCAGGCCATGCTCGTTGCCCGCCACACCGCCTTTTGCTGCGTCGCTCTAGCCTTGCTGCTTGGCGGCCTCCCCAGCCTCGGGGCGGCGGCCCATCAAGCTCCGACCCCGTGTCATTCCGATACGGATGCGCCAGGTCTGCACGACGCCGATTGCGCGCTGGGCTGCGAGTCCAACCCGGCGCCTGATTTGCCGACTCTGGATTGGGCGCCCGCCAGCACCCGGCTCGGCGACGACGAAAGCCAGGACCCCATAGCCCTGAGCCCCGCCTGCCGGCTGCAGTTTGCGGCGACACCTGTCGCTGTCACGTCCATCAGGCCACGGGCCCCACCCTGTCTTGATGCCGCCACGCCCGTGGCCCGTCACGACATTCTCCGCGATTAACCTGCCGTCCGCCTGACCGGCCATGCCGGTTCTCCCGGGGTGCTGGGATGCGCCCGGATATTCATGACGACAGGACTCTCAAAATGATTTCTCGACGCAGATTGCTGCAGGCTGCCCCCCGTGCCGGCGCCCTGCTGGCCACACAAGCTTTGCTGCCCGCGTGGGCACTGACCGGTAACGCAGGCGCACCCCGGCGCGAGTTCGATCTCGCTATCCGTCGGCAGGCACTGAATATCGACGGGCGCGCGGCTCGTACCGTCAGCGTGAACGGCACAGTCCCGGGGCCACTGCTGCGCATGCGCGAAGGCGACGATATCGTCCTTCGCGTCCACAACGAACTGGACGAAGACAGTTCCCTGCACTGGCACGGCATCTTGCTGCCGCCGGAGATGGATGGCGTACCTGGCATCAGTTTTCCCGGCATCCAGCCGGGCGCAAGCTATGAGTATCGCTTCCGCGCGCAGCAGAACGGCACCTACTGGTATCACAGCCACTCTGGATTCCAGGAACAGCTGGGCGTATATGCGCCGCTGATTGTTGACCCTGCGGGGGCAGAGCCAGTGCCAACGGATCGCGAACTGGTGATCGTACTATCGGACTGGAGTTTTGAAGACCCCGCGCGCGTCTACGCGAAACTGAAAAAATACGGGGAGTACTACAACCGCCGGCAGCCCACCCTGGCCGATCTGCGCGACCGCACTGATCAGGGTGAATGGGAACGCATGCGCATGGCGCGCAGTGACATCGCCGACGTGACCGGCGTCACCTATACCTACCTGTTGAACGGGCACGGGCCCACCGACGGCTGGACCGGCCTGTTCCAGCCCGGCGAACGGGTCCGGCTGCGCGTGATCAACGCATCGGCCATGACTTATTTCAACCTGCGCATCCCCGGCCTGCCCATGACGGTGATCCAGGCCGACGGCCAGAATGTGGCGCCGGTGACCGTTGACGAAGTGCAGATTGCGGTGGCCGAGACCCTAGACCTGGTCGTCGAACCCGGACCGGACCGCGCGTACGCGATCGTGGCCGAAGCCATGGACCGTTCCGGCATGGCGATCGGGCAGTTGACCCCGTCGCCGGAGTTGCGCGCCGAAGTGCCGCCACTGCGCCCGCCGCCGGAACGCACCATGGCCGATATGGGCCACGGGGGCATGGATCACTCGCAGCACGCTGGTATGGATCACGCGGCGATGGGACACATCTCCCCGGCAAATAGCGTGTCGAAAACGCCAGTCAGTCCGCCGTCCTGGAAGCCCAGGAAAAGCGCCGGCGTCGCGAACGTGGTGACCTCACCCGTCAGCCGCATCGGCGAACCCGGCACCGGCCTGGCCGGGCTCGATCACCGCGTGCTGACCTACGCCGACCTGCGCGCGCGCGAGGCCTTCTACGATCAGCGCGAGCCAACTCGCGAAATCTGGCTGCAGCTGACCGGCAACATGGACCGCTACATGTGGTCTTTCGACGGCCAGAACCTCTCCGACCGCATGGAACCCGTGCGCATGGCGCACGGCGAACGGCTGCGGCTGGTGTTCATCAACCACACGATGATGGAACACCCGATACACCTGCACGGCATGTGGATGGAACTCGAGAACGGCCAGACGCCGCGGCCGCGCAAGCACACGGTGAGTGTGAAACCAGCGGAACGGCTCTCGGTGCTGGTGTCCGCCGACGCGCCGGGCAGCTGGGCCTTCCACTGCCACCTGCTTCTGCACATGAAAGCGGGGATGATGCGCACGGTCGTCGTCAGCGAGCCTGCCGGGGGGGTGAGCGATGGTCCCGCGTGACTTACGACGGTGGCATCTTGCCATCGCACTGCTGGTGCTAGTCGCCGTTGACGCTGCCGCTACGGACATGGGCATGGGGGCACCACCAGTCATCACCTATTTTTCTGCCGATCGCCTCGAAGCGCAGGTGCGCGATGGTAACGATGCGTTCGTGTGGGACGCAGAGGGCTGGGTCGGCCGCGATCTGAACAAGCTCTGGTTCAAGACCCAGGGCGAGTACGACGATGACGAAGGGCTCGAACGCGCGGAGCTGCAGCTGCTCTTCAGCCGCGCAATGCTGCCTTTCTGGGATCTGCAGCTCGGACTGCGCCACGACCTCAGACCGAATCCGTCGAAGAGCTACGCGGTGGTGGCAATGGAAGGACTAGCTCCGTACCGAATCGACGTCGAAGCCTCCGCCTTCGTCAGCGAAGACGGGGACCCGTCAGCCCGCCTCGAACTGGAGTACGACCTGCACTTCACCCAACGCTGGATCCTGCAGCCGCGAGCGGAGCTGGATGTCGCGTTCACCCAGGTCTCTGAACTCAACGTGGGCCGGGGGCCCAGCAAGCTGGAAACTGGCTTACGATTGCGCTACCAGGTACTGCCGGAGTTCGCGCCGTACCTGGGCCTGAGCTACGAATCGGCCCTGGGCGACACGCGGGGCCTGCTCAGCGACGCGGGGGAAGACCGCAGCAGCTGGGGACTCGTGCTCGGCCTGACGGCATGGTTCTGACAAATGGAGTGAACATGGCCCACTTGTATGATTTTGACGTGTGGCTCAACAACGGAGAAATTCTCAAACTGGGTGACCTGCAGGGCAGGAAGGTATTGCTGGTGAACACCGCCAGCAAATGTGGCTTCACGCCCCAGTATGCAGAGTTGCAGACATTATTCGAAGAACAGGCCGACAAGCTGGCAGTCATCGGCTTTCCCTGCAACCAGTTCGGTGCCCAGGAGCCGGGGTCCGACGAGGATATTGAATCTTTTTGTCAGTTGAACTACGGAGTGAGCTTTCCGTTGTCAAAAAAGCTCGAGGTCAACGGCAAACAGGCCGACCCGCTTTTTCAATACGCTGCCAAAGCCCTTCCGGGACTGCTGGGCAGTACCAGGATCAAGTGGAACTTTACCAAGTTCCTGTTTGATGAAAACGGCGAACCGATCAAGCGTTTCGCCCCCAAGGACAGCCCCGCAGCGATCGGCGAATTTCTTTAGCAAGCCGCGGACTGACGCCGCGGCAAACTCACCGCTGCATCCGTTCCGGCTTCCTGTCCACGGCCACGCGAATCACGCGACCGCCCACACTGCTCCCGTCCAGCGCATCGATCGCCGCGCCGGTCTCCAGCTCATCCAGACTGACAAAGCCGAAGCCACGGCAACACCCGGTCATGATGTCCGTCGCCAACCTGACGGATCGCACCGCACCGTGGGGCGAAAACACGCTACTCAATCCCTCGGCGGTCATACGCGGCGAAAGATTCCGCACCACCAGCTTCGTCGTAACATTAGGCTTATTCATTCACGTCGCCGACTTGCGTTTCCTCTTAAGGGCCTAGTCTTGCTGGACCTCGGGTTCAGGATCTCCCGCAACCTCTGGGTTCGCACTGCCCGATTCTTCGTCTGGGTCTTGTGACTTGAGGGACTTCCTGAGAGCTTTCTTCTCGGCCTTTTCCCGACGCTTTTCTGCCTTGGCGACCTCACGTTGTCGCTTCGCATGAGTCTGCGGAGTTCGTCTTGCCATAACTTAATTGCACGATTTGCCTTGTAATGCTCACGCTAACACAGACGCGAGGATCAAGGGTGAAAAGTCGCTGCACCTTCGGGTGCACCTGGGTGAGAATCCTGTCTATACAAGCACGTACGCGTGGCACGACAGGAAGAGCAAGCCCTGGGGACGCTAGGCGAGTCCGCTTGTCTGGCGACGCACTTCGGCGATGGACGCGTACAGCAACCACTCCGCCCAGGCCTCGTCTGCCGGCTTTCGGGAAACCTCGTAGGCCAGGCAGGCCTCGTGCTCCCGGATCGCGCTGAAGGTCTGATCGACCAGCTTCGCGCTCGGGTTGTCGAAGCGCCAGTAGCCGAGGACGAACCAGGCGCTGCTGCGACCGAGGGGTAGCATCGTCTTCCACAAGCGACGCGCCGCCTGGCGCGCGTCCGCGATCGCCTGGCCAAATTGGTATGCGCTTGCCGGATCCATGCCCGCCAATCTGCCGGAGAACGGCCTGCCTGACTGGGAACCAGTTCACGCTGCGTGAGCACGCCGTAGAGTCACTCCCGGCGCGCCTGGCGGACCGGTTGCTGATCTTCCACCCGCTCGATGAAGCCGGACCAGTCGAGCCAGCTGCCGCTCCACAGGTCGTAGCTTGCGGCTCGGCCATCATCCAGGGCAATTTGTACCGAGACAGAATCAGCCGCTGCGATTCGATCGATCTGATCCAGGGACGCGCGGGCCACGAAGGATTCGTACACGGGCGTGCTCACCGGATAGGGCAACGCCTCCAAGCCCGGATTCCACGGGCGTAACGGAAAGTCCATCGGCACATCATCAACGATCAGGACCAGATTCAGCGCCTGCGGTTGCGCTTCGTCCAGCAATGCCCGGTCTACCGTGCTGGCCATGCCGATCCAGAGATAGTGATCTCGACGGCCCATTCGATTGATATCAATCGGGCCCAGGTACGCGTAGTCCCGGCCCGCCACGGTTACGCGGTTCACAGGGCGGGCAACAACCAGGGGTTCGTACAAGGCTGCGTAAGTCAGGGCGGTGTCCGTATCGAACCATGAGTTCAGCGGCTCACGGCTCGCACAACCGTTTACCAGCAGGATCACAGCCGCCAGACCGAAGTATTTCAAAAGATTCATCCTCATCACTAGAAATCGACCATGTAGCCCAGGTTCAGAAAATAGGCCGAAGTATCCTCGGTATCGTCAATGGCAAAACTCGGATCCGGCTGCAGAGAGACGTCGCTGGTTGACCAGTGTCCGCCGGCTTCGAACTCCAGTCGGTAACGACGCCGCCACTGGTAAATCAGGCGCAGCATCGGCGATGCGACCCACTCGTCTGTGCCGTCCGTGTCCCGCTGACGATAGGACATCGCGATTCGCGGGTTGACGCGCAAGCCATCCGTCGCCGGATAGCGGAAATCTGCAATGACGGTGGTCGTATCAGAGGTGCGCGTCACGTTGTGGCGCAGCCCGAAAACTCCTGTGTCGCCGGGCTTCAGCAGGCTCGACCCCACCAGGTTACTGGTAAGGAAATACTGGGCGCCGGTCGCCGGCAGTGCCGCGACACCGGCAGACGCCACAGTGTCGTCGATTTCCCCGTAGCTGACATCGGTATTCCAATAGAAACGCTCGCCGATCGACGCAGAAAAACCGAACGATCCGGAGTACGCTTCGGACGTGCGGTTACGCGCCAGGCGCCGGATCTCCGACTCCGAGTACAGGTTGCGCAGCTCGTCGACGCTGGCTACCGGCTGGCCAATGAGCGCGTTGCGAGTGGTCAGGAACGGCCGGGCACCGATATCGAACCTGCCGTTGATCGTCAGCCGATCGTGGGCCCGCCAGTTGCCGATGAACATGGCCGAATTCAGCACGCTGTACGACACATCGAAGTCGACGAGACTGACCAGGTTCCACCGCTCCGTCACGAAGCGGGCTTCGGCGCCAATCGCTTCGCGATCGGAAATGCCGTCCACGCGCGCCAGGTTCGTAAACACGCTGAAATCCCAGACGTCTGCAACGTTTGTCAGGTCAACGCTGGCCCCGTAAAACACGTGATCCGTCTCCGTTGAGTACCGCGGAGAATCCACCGGGAAGCCGGTGGTGACATTGATCGTCAAATCCGGTTTCCAGGCATAGCTGATATGGGCGCCGTCGAAGCGGCCGAGCACGCCTCCCGAGTAACGCGTCTGTCGACCGACTCTCGCGGCCACGCCCGATTGGTTATCGACAATGTCCAGGTAGGCATAGGACACCAGCCCCTGGTCACCCGGCCCGTCATCGTCCAGCATGTCGTAGTAGTAGGCCGAATTCATTCTTCCCACCAGGTCGAATCGCCGGCCGCGCCGCTGCGCCACCAGGTCGGCGCGGGAAATAAACGCCGATTGATTGACCGTCTCCTGGTCTTCTTCGTGGAACTGATTCACGTCACGTCGGTAAAACTGGGAAATGCCACCGTAGACTTCCCACGGCGTCGATTCGCGCTGACTGACGGGGCGGAGCTGTTCGCGCCGGCTTGCCTCCGCCATACCCAGCAGGCCGGCCAGTCGCTGTTGCACCCTGGCTGCCCGGGGCCCGTCGGGGAATTCCGCCAGGAAGGCTTCATACTCGGCCTTTGCATGGGCGAATTGACCCTTTCTCTCCCTCGCCAGCCCCAGGTATTCGCGCGCGTCGGCCCGCTGGCTCACATCGGCTGTCTTGAGGACTTCGGTATAGATCCGAACGCTGCGGTCATAGTCTCGATCGATCAGCGCCGTCCTGGCTTGCGCCATCAGCTCAGTCGTCGCTTCGGGTGACAGTCCTTGCGCATCACCGGAGGCGACACTGGCCGCCAGTCCAAGTCCAGGCTGCGAATTCGTCACGGCGGGTCCGGGCAACGTGCCAGCCCGGGCGTCGGCTCGTTCATCGGCCGTCGCAATTGCGACCCACGCCTGGGGCCAGTCGCCGGGTATCCCACCCAGTGCCGTTCGCGCCTCCGCCTCCGTGGCAAAGAACCCGACCCGCAGTTCCTGCCAGCTCCGCTCGCCGACGGTGGTCTGGCGTATGTACGGGGTGACGGACTTCATGCCGACGAAGGGCGACAGGTCGACGGCCGCGGTCGGCGGCAGGGTCGCGAGGCTGAGCACAAAATACGCGTTGTCCGTGGCTGGCGTGACCCGGCGCAGTCGCATGGGCGTGCGGTCAGGAATCGCCGGGGGCTTCGGTGTGATCGGCAGATCAGCAGCCATCGACGGTGGTTCCGGCTCGACCTGGGTTCCGGCATCCACGTCGACCCGTATCAGGTTGCCGATCCCTCCCTGGCTCACCGCGAAGCCGACCGGGCGATCGAAGCGCATCGTGAGTGTCGCTTCATCAAGACCGAGCAGCTCGAACTCCACATTCTGCACGTGTCCCAGGTGCCCCGTGCGCGGATTGCGCATTTCACTGCGCACTCCACCCAGCAAGCGACGGCACCCCGGTGACAGGGACAGTCGAATGGCCAGCACGGCGCCGCCCCGGCGCGGTGAGTGGTCGATGTAACGCATCGCACACCCCAGCACGACTTCCGCGGTGGCCGTGTCGCCGCTTCTCGACATGCGGACATCTTCAATGACCTGATCGGTTGCCAGGACCGGGCCGGCAAGCAGCGCTGTCACCAACCAGAAAATCCCGCGGCTAGCCGACGCATGGTCCAGGCCCCGACGCATGCTCACGGGCTCCAGGCTGTCGTGTTGTGGCAGGTATCACATTCCGCGGTGGTGGGAATGTGCTGCGGCGGCTTGCCCATCGCGATCATGCCGTTGTGGCAGCTGGAACAGGTGCCGATGACCTGCAGATGATCCACGCCGAGGACCGGCGAGAAAGTGATCGTGCTGTGGCAGTCCTCGCAAATGTTCGTAGCGGGAATGTGATTGGGCGGCTTGCCCGTTGCGGTCACGCCGTTGTGGCAGGCGAGACAGTTGTCGAAGATGCCCGCATGGTCGAAGCGCGCAGGCACCCAGGCCGTGGTGCGATGACA
>CAMYJV010000014.1 GCA_947258805.1 uncultured Gammaproteobacteria bacterium
CTGATTTTCCAGCCCATGGCGCCCAGCACGCCGCCGCCGCCACTGATGGCCACCAGGACTCGACCCTTTGCCAGCTCGTTCAGCGTCAGCACCGCGTTGGCCATCTTCAGCGGGTGCAGCTCCCACGGGGACACGGCCAGCGGCCCGAGCAGGATTTTCGACGTGGCCTGCGCCGCCGGCGCCAGGGCCAGAAAGCAATCCCAGTTCTGGTGGTAGTTAGACGACCACAGCGCCCGGATGCCGAGCCGCTCCGCTTCGACGGCCAGCTCCTTCATCTGCTGCGGACTGACGTCCGCTTCCAGGATGATGTCGATATCCATCTTGTGCTGACTCCCGGCCCCTGAACGGCGCGCGGATTATAGCCCGGCGCCCATTGACCTCCGGCCGCGCGATGCCCGAACATCAATGGCCGGTTCGGCAATTCTTGGCTGACCATCGTCAACTAACAAAAGGAAAACGCGATGAAACTCTACGGCGCTCTCGCTTCCCCGTATGTCACCCGGGTGGTGATGCTGGCCCGGATCAAGGGCATCGACGTGCCCCTGGCAGGCATGCCCGGCAACTCGCCCCGTTCGCCGGAGTACATGGCTTTCAATCCCATTGCGAAGATTCCCAGCCTGGAAGTGGACGGGCGCTGCATCCCGGAGTCGGAAACCATCTGCGAATACCTGGAGGAGGCCGGCGGCGGCAAGCCCGGCCTGCCCGAGGATCCGCTGGAGCGTGCCACGTCGCGGGTAGTTTCCCGCATCGTTGACCTGTACATCGCGCCACACACCAGCACTTTTTTTCAGCAGATGAATCCTGCCACTCGCGATGCCGACGTGGTGGCCGCGGCCAGCGAGGCCTTGAACAAGGGTCTCGGTTACCTGGAGCACTTCATGGGCCCGGGGCCTTTTTGCGTGGGCGCGGAACCGACACTCGGCGACTGTGCCGCGGCGCCTTACCTGATGTTGCTGAAGAAGATGGTATTCGCAAATTTCCCGGACATTGCCGACCCGACGGAGGGTGACGGCCGGCTGGCAACCTGGTGGCAGGCCATCCAGGGCAACCCTCCCTGCAAGACGACGGTAGACGAATACGAGGCCGCGGTAGATAGCTTTATGCAAGCCATGGCCGCCCGTATCACCGGCCAGTAGCAAGCGGTCAGGCGCGCTGGTACCAGCGGACGCCGCTGCTGTCGGTATGCGCGTGCAGTTCTCCCGCTATTTCCAGGTAAGCCAGGTGCGCCATGGCTTCGCCGGCGGCCATGACCCGGTTGCCGCCGTTCACCGCGCCGCGGAACAGTGCGTCGAACAGATCCACGGCCCGACGCGGTTCGGCGCAAGCGTCGCGCGCTGCGTCCAGGGCCTGTTCGTGTTCCGCAATCAGTTCCGCCATCCGCGCCCCGAGCCCGGTGTAGAGGCGGCCGTGAGCCGGCAATACGAGCACGTCTGCCGGCATCTGCGTTGGCAGCACGCGGCACGACTCGAGCCAGTCGTGCAGCGGGTTGGCGTCGGGTTCGGTGGGCCAGATACTGACGTTCGGGGAAATATTGGGCAGCGCCTGGTCGCCGGCGATCAACAGGCCCAGCTCCGCGCAATACAGGCAGGCGTGCTCTGGTGAATGGCCCCGGCCGATCAATACACGCCAGGTGTGCTGGCCGATGCTCAGCTGGTCATCCGCCTGCATTCGGCTAAAGGTCATCGGCGGCGGTGACAGCAGCTTGCGGTAGACGCCAAAGCCCTCGGAGTAGGCCGCGAGCTGCTCGGCGGTGAAGCCGGCGGTGCGATAGAAAGCCAGGGTTTCCGGCGGTGCCGGCGGCTGATCGGCGTACAGTACCCGGGCTGACAGGTACTCGCTGCGTGTCATCCATACAGGTGCACCGGTGCGCTCATGCAACCAGCCCGCCAGGCCCATGTGGTCGGGATGCAGGTGTGTGACGATCACGCGCGTGACCGGGCGGCTCGCCAGTTCTCCGTCGAGCAGGCTTTCCCAGACGGCTTGTGTCGGCTTGCTGGCGATACCTGTATCCACGATGCACCAGCCATCACCGTCTTACAGCAACCACAGATTGATGTGATTCAGGACGAAGGGCAGCGGCATGCGCAGCCATTTCACCCCCGGCGCAACCGTGAGCGTTTCGCCGTCTGCAGGCTTACGGGCCTGCTTCGCAACAAGTCCCTTATCTAGTCTCGCTACCATCGCGGCCGATTCTACGGGCATTCGACCCGCTGCAGGGGATCGGAGCTGCTGGAGAATGCGCGCGACGCGCGCGTCAGGCTTCAGGCATCCAGGGGCGTAGGCGCGGGGCCAGCGACCAGGTTCTCTTCTTCTTCAACGGGCGCCAGCGGCAGCGGCATCCAGTCGGGCCGCACGGCCGGTATGTCGACGCCCTCGAGCTTGTCGAAACAACTCGCGCACAGCCCGGTATCGTAGACATGCAGCATTTCGGCCCAGGGCGGTGTCGCCTGGCAGGCTTCGCAATCGACGATATAGGGTTCGATGACCTCCTGCTCCAGCAGTACGCGTTCGTCTGCCGCCAGTGTCGTCGCGCCCTGTTCCAACAGTTTGCGGGCAACAAGGACCGCTTCGCCGTCCAGGCTGCCGTCTTCCAGCAGTTGGCCGACAAAAGCTAGCAGAGCCGGATCCCCATGATCCCGAGCCAGTGGTCCCATCGTGCATCTCCCTGTTGGCGTGGTTCCGAACCAGACTATCGGCCAGCCGGCGGGAAACTTGAATTTGGTCATGCAGGCACGTCTGCCGGCTGCGCGGCGCAAGCGGATGTGTGAAGAAGGTCTCAGTAATGACCGCGAAAATTCCACCGGTAATTTCCCGCACCGGGATGAACACCGCGGCTGCGGCCAAAGTGGCACAGTACGCAAAACTCTTTCCGGCCGCCGGCATCTCTGCGCGTGCTAGTGTGTCGGTGAAGCGCATGAGCCTCGTCGCATGAACCACTTCGCATGAACGACCTGCCGTTTTCCCCCGCGTGCGAACGGAACAAGGCAGCGATCCTTGCGATTCTTCGCGACGCGCTGGTCGATTGCCGGAACGTTCTGGAAATCGGCAGCGGGACCGGTCAGCATGCCGTGTACTTGGCGGCCGCCCTGGAACATTTGCACTGGCGGCCGTCAGATCTTCCCGATGACCTGGCGCCGCTGCGGGCACGCGTTGCAGCGGAAGGGCCTGCAAACTGCGCTGCGCCCGTCGCACTGGACGTGCGGTCGGCCGCCTGGCCGGTGGGCAGGACGGACGCGATATTCAGTGCGAACACGCTGCACATCATGTCGTGGAATGCTGTGCAAGACCTGTTCGCCGGGGTTGGCCGGGTGCTGATGCCGGGTGGGCAGCTTTGTATCTACGGGCCTTTTCGTTACGCAGGAAGTTTTACTTCGCCGAGTAACGCGGCCTTTGACCTGAGCCTGCGTCACCGCGATCCGGCCAGCGGCATTCGTGATTTCGAAGCGGTTGCAGATCTGGCGGGGGAGCAGGGCCTCGAGTTGGCGGCAGACCACGCGATGCCCGCCAACAATCAACTGCTCGTGTGGTCACGCACGGGCGGCTGAGCTGGCGCCTGCCGGGCCGCCGCCGCGCTCGATCAATTCAAGCCACTCGCCGCCATCGCCCTGCGCCCGTCTCTAGGCCGGCAGCCACTCGAGGGGCGGTTCCTGCATCAGCGCCAGCTGCTCTTGCAACGATTGCACGTGTTCGTCCCAGTAGCGGCGAGTGTTGAACCACGGAAAAGCGCGCGGAAAGGCCGGGTCTTGCCAGCGGCGTGCCAGCCATGCGGCATAGTGCATGATACGCAAGGTTCGCAACGCCTCCACCAGGTTCAGTTCGCCCGCGTCGAAGTTGCCGAATTCACTGTACCCGGCCAGCAGTTCGGCGAGTTGCGGCGTTTGTTCGTCGCGGTCGCCGGACAGCAGCATCCAGAGGTCCTGAATGCGTGGGCCCATGCGCGCGTCGTCCAGATCGACAATGTGTACCCGGGTGTCGAGCACCAGCACATTGCCCGGGTGAAAGTCGCCGTGCAGACGGATCGCGGGCGGGTCGCCTGCGCGCGCATAGCAATGCTCCAGCGCGCTAAACACGTGCTCGCAGATGGTGGTGTAAGCAGTCTCCATATCGGCCGGGATGAAACCCTCGGCCAGCAGGTAGTCGCGGGAAGCGGTGCCGTAATCTGCGACAGTAATAGCTGGCCGATACTCAAAGGCGTAACGGGCGCCATGCTGGTGGATCCTTGCCACCAGCCGACCCAGCTGTCGCAGCAGGGCCGTGTCGTCCAGGGGCGGAGGGTGGCCGCCGTGGCAGGGGTATAGCGCAAAGCGAAACGGCCCAAATTCATGCAGGGTTTCATCGCCAAAGGCCAGGGGCGGGACCACGGGAATGTCCGCGTCGGCCAGCTCCTGGGCGAATTCGTGTTCCTCGAGAATCTCGTCGTCGGACCAGCGGCCGGGCCGATAGAATTTGGCCACCAGCGGCGGCCCGTCTTCCATACCCACCCGGTATACGCGGTTCTCGTAGCTGTTCAGCGCCAGCAGGCGGCCGTCGCTCCGCTGCCCCACGCTGTCAGTGGCACCGAGGATGTCGTCGGGCTGCAGCGCCTGGAACTCTAGGTCAGACCGTGCGGGCATCGGCGCAGGTTAGCACTCCGCGGGCCGGACGAGGTTACCCAGAGAGTCCCGCGGGCTGGTAACCTATGTTTCTCTCGCAGGGCGACCAAAGGGACAGCAAATGGCCGAGCAAGAACAGGAACTGGACATCCGCATGGATAGCCAGGGCCTCTACCGGGAGGAGATCTTCACCGACCGGCGCGTGGGGACGATTCAGCGGCTCACGCCGGTAGATGGCGACGGCCAGACGGACCCGTCCCGCGACGTGCTGTTCGTGGGTCAGACCCAGCTGATGACCCGGGCGGGGCCGTTGCCGCTCAGTTTCGACATTCCCGGCAGCACCGTGAAAGAAGCGGCGGAGAATTTCGCCGCCAGTGCCAACGTGGCCGTGGAAGATGCGATGCAGAAGCTGGAAGAAATGCGCCGCGAAGCGGCGTCATCGATTATCGTGCCGCAAGGCGGGGCGCCGGGAGGCGGCCTGCCCGGTGGCGGTGGGCCCGGCGGCGGCAAGATAAGGATGCCTTAGATGCGAGTTGGAATCGGCGTCCTGCTGTCCTCGCTGCTGATGCCGGTGCTTCTCAGCGCCGCCGCGAACACAGGGTCGACGCTCACCGTCACGCTGGAAGGCGGCAAGCCGGGCGAAGGCGTGTTCGTGGTCGGCCTGTTCGACGCAGAAGACAAGTGGCTGACCGAGGTTACCCGGGAGTCGCGCGTGCCGGTGGATGCAGACGGGAAGGCCGTCGTGTCCTTTGAAGACCTGCCTGCCGGAACCTTTGCGATCAGCACTTACCAGGATCGGAACGAAAACGGCAAGATCGACACTTTTCTGGGCATCCCTCGTGAGCCCTACGCGTTTTCCAACGGGGCGCGCGGCATGTTTGGTCCGGCAAAGTTCGAAGACGCTGCTTTCGAGTTCGGCACAGAAGATCAGGACCTCGACATCCGGTTTCCGTAGGTGAAGCCAGACCTCATCCTGGTCGGTGGCGGGCTCGCGAACACGCTGATCGCCTGGCGACTACGCATTCAGCAGCCGCAGCTGAAGACGCTGGTGCTGGAGCGCGACGCTACGCTCGGCGGCAACCACACCTGGTGTTTCCACGGTACGGACCTGACCCCGGAGCAGATGCAGTGGCTGCAGCCTTTCGTCGCACGCAGCTGGGACCGGCACCGGATTATCTTTCCCCGCCGCGATCGCTGGATCGAGGGCAGCTATCACGCCGTTACCGCCGAGCGCTTGCACGCTACCGCCATGGAACGACTCGGCGATAGCGTACGGACCGGCGTGCAGGTGCAGTCGGTGTCGGCCGAGCGCGTCACGCTGGCGGACGGCGAAACCCTGGAGGCGCCGGCCGTGATCGACGGGCGGGGCGACCCGGGTGGCCGCCACCTGGACGTTCGTTTCCAGAAATTCCTGGGCCACCTGCTCGAGCTTGACGCGCCCCATGGTCTCAACGCGCCGCTGCTGATGGATGCGACGGTCCCGCAGGAGGACGGCTTCCGCTTCATCTACACGCTGCCCTTTGACGAAAATACGATCCTGGTGGAAGACACGCGCTACAGCGATACGCCGGCCCTGGATCGTGAAGCGATGCGCCAGGCTATCGCCGCCTATGTGGGTGAGCGGGGCTGGCAGATATCCCGAACTCTTCGTGAGGAAGAGGGCGCCCTGCCGGTGGTGCTGGGCGGCGATCTGGCTGCCTACTGGGCAGACGGGCCGGGCGTGCCGCGTTCCGGTGTGCGGGCCGGCCTGTTCCACTATACGACCGGTTATTCGCTGCCCGAAGCCGTGCGTCTTGCCGATGATCTTGGGGGACTGAACAAATGGCGCAGTGATTCCCTCTACTGGCGCATCCGGACCCGGAGCTTCCGGCTGTGGCGCAAAGGTCGCTACTTCCGGTTACTGAATCGCATGCTCTACCTGGGTTGCGAGCCGGCGGAGCGGTATCGGGTCCTGCAACACTTCTATCGATTGCCTGCACCCCTGGTCAATCGCTTTTATGCCGGCCGCCCAACCTGGCGGGATCGGCTGCAGATCGTCAGCGGTAGACCGCCGATCGCCATTGGCCGGGCGCTGGGCAGCCTGATCGGCAGTGGCCGGGATAGCGTGACCAGGCTCACTGGAGATAACTCATGAGCACTGACCGGGTGGCGGTAATCGGCGCCGGTTTTGGCGGCATGGCCGCCGCGATTCGCCTGCAGGCGGCGGGCGTCCCCACGGTGCTGATCGAGGCGCGGGACAAGCCGGGCGGGCGCGCCTACGTGTACAAAGACGAGGGTTTTAGCTTTGACGCGGGGCCTACGGTAATTACCGCGCCGAACTGTCTCGAAGAGCTTTACGAAGCCGCCGGCCGGCCCATGGCCGACTACGTCGAGCTGATCGGCCTGGACCCGATGTACCGGCTCTGCTGGGAGGACGGATACCAGCTGGATTACACGGCTGACGATGCGCGCATGAGCGCCCAGATTGCCGCTCGGAACCCGGGTGACGTGGACGGCTACCGGCGGTTTCTGAAGTATTCCGAGGCGGTTTTTCAAGAAGGCTATGTGAAGCTGGCAGCGACGCCTTTCCTCGACTGGTGGAGCATGATCCGGGCGGCCCCGCAGCTGGTCACGCTGCAGAGCTACCGGTCTGTGTACAGCATGGTGTCGAAGTATGTGAAGGACCCGAATCTGCGCCAGGCCTTCAGTTATCATACATTGCTGGTGGGCGGCAATCCGTTCACCACCTCGGCTATCTATGCGCTGATCCATGCGCTGGAAAAACGCTGGGGGGTGCTGTTCCCGCGAGGGGGCACCAGCGCCCTGGTGCAGGGACTGACCAGGCTGTTTACGGACATCGGCGGGGAGTTGCGCCTGAATTGTCCGGTGGAGGCCATCGAGACGGCCGGGGGCCGCGTGAGCGCGGTGCGCCTGGCCGGTGGAGAACGGCTGGACGTGAAGGCGGTCGTGAGCAACGCCGACGTGGTGCACACCTACGCGCACCTGTTGAAAGACGAGCCGTTGCTGGCGCCGGTGCGAAAAAGCCTGCCACGCAAACGCTTTTCCATGTCGCTGTTCCTGATTTACTTCGGTCTGAAAGGCGAACATCTGGACCTGGCGCATCACGCGGTGCTGTTCGGTCCGCGTTACAAGGAACTGCTGGCCGACATCTTCAACCGCGGCGAGCTGGCGGACGATTTCTCTTTGTATCTGCACTCACCGTCGGTGACGGACCCACAGCTGGCGCCACCGGGTTGCAGCACTCACTACGTGCTCGCGCCGGTACCGAATCTTGAGAAGAGCCAGGTGGACTGGGAGAAAGAGGCGCCCCGTTACCGCGACCGAATCCTCGACTACCTAGAGCAGCGCTATATTCCCGGCCTGCGCAAAGACCTGGTCACGTGCCGGATCTTCACCCCGCAGGATTTCGTGACCGAGCTCAATGCCCACCAGGGCTCAGCTTTTTCCCTGCAACCCACCCTGCTGCAGAGCGCGTACTTTCGCGTGCACAATCGTGACCGACGCGTCGGGGGCCTGTATTTCACTGGTGCCGGCACGCATCCGGGCGCCGGAATCCCGGGCGTTGTGAACTCGGCCAAAGCCACCGCAGGCCTGCTGCTGGACGACCTGGGAGTGCGCTGAGTTGGATGCCGTCGCCGAGCGCAGCCGCGAGATCATTCGGCAAGGGTCGAAAAGTTTCGCCGCTGCTGCCCGGCTGTTCGATACCGATACGCGGGCGGACGTCTACAAGCTCTACGCATGGTGCCGCTACTGCGACGACCTGATCGACGGCCAGGAGCTGGGTTTCGGCCGCGAGCAGATCTCCCAGGCTGATTCAGAGGCCCGACTGGCTTTGCTGCGCCGTGAAACGGAGCGGGCGCTGGCCGGGGAGCGGGTGGATGCGCCGGCTTTTGTCGGCCTGCAGCAGGTCGCCAGCCGCCACCAGATTCCGCGCCGGCATCCGCTGGACCTGATACAGGGCTTCGAGATGGATGTGCGTGGCCACCAGTACCAGGAATTGGAGGACACGCTGCTCTACAGCTACCACGTGGCCGGCGTCGTCGGCGTGATGATGGCTTACGTCATGGGGGCGCGGGAACCGGCGGTGCTCGGTCGGGCTGCCGACCTGGGAATCGCTTTTCAGCTGACGAATATTTCCCGGGACGTGATAGACGATGCCGACAACGGCCGCGTTTACCTGCCCGCGCGATGGCTCGAAGCTGCCGGTGTGGCGGCGGGGGAAGTCGCGGCGCCCGCCAGCCGCCAGGCGGTGTTCGACGTGGTCGCGCGTTTGCTGGATATCGCCGAACTTTACTACCGGTCGGCGGCCCAGGGCGTTCCGGCCCTGGGGTTTCGTGCCGGCTGGGCCGTCAGCACGGCGGCCGGCGTCTACCGGGATATCGGCCGGCTGGTGCTTCGCCGCGGTGCCGCCGCGTGGGACACGCGGGCAATCGTGCCAGGCCGGCGCAAGCTTTGGTGGGGGTTCCGAGGGGCGCTGCAGGCGCTGACCGCGGTCAGTTTCGGGCGCCGGCGCGCGACCCGCCCGCGCTCACCGGATCTCTGGATCAAGCCTGACCTGTGTTGAGAGTGCCCGCCAGCTCGCGCCGTTTCGCGTCCAGTTCCTGTACCGGTTTCGTATAGAGAAAACCGAAGGACACGGCCCCTTCCTTCGTGGTCGTTGCGTGGTGCACATAGTGCGCCTGGATAATCCGCTTCATGTAGGGATTCCTGCCGTTGTAGCGAAACGGCAGTCGCCGGTGCACGATCCCGTCGTGAAAAGCAAAGTAGCAGAAGCCGTAGGCCGTCATTCCGAGGCCCACGGGCAGCAGCGGCGCGCTGACGTTCACACCAAGCCAGATCAGCAGGATCGACGGCAAGGCAAAATAGAAGGCAAACAGGTCGTTCTTTTCGAACATGCCTTCGCGCGGCCGGTGATGGGACTCATGCCAGCACCACAGCGGGCCATGCATCAGGTACTTGTGCGTTCCCCACGCCACGCCTTCCATCCCGGCGAATGCAGCGATAAACAGCAGCAGATCAATCATTCCTGAATTTTACTCCGTCTTCTCCGCCCGTGCGTCAGGGTGCCAGACCCGAGCGGCCACTTTCTGCAGCCATCCCATCGGCCGGGACACGGAGAAAATCATACTCGCTTTCGAGTTTGTCGGTGCCCATGACCCGATCCCAGAACCGGAAATACAGGGCGTAGTTACACTTATAAGCTTGGTGATGCAGGTTGTGGTGGGCCGCCGAAATCCAGTGTCGGCCGGCAAATCCGCGCAGCCACGCGTCGGGCAAAATCTCATAGCCGGAGTGGTTGGTGACGCTGACGATCGTCATAAGTACCAGGATAAGCAGGATCGCTGACACGTGAATCGGAATGAAAAACACCATGATCGGCAGGATTGCGGCGCCGAGCAGGGACTCCGTCGGGTGAAAGGAAAAACCTGCCCACGGAGTGGGTTGCCTCGACTCATGGTGCACCTTGTGCATCACCGGGAAGATTCGTGGTCGATGCATCATCCGATGCGTCCAGTAGAAATAGGTGTCGTGTATGAACAGGTACACCGGTACGCTGGCGAAATACCAGGGCCAGCCGTAATCCGCTATGTCCATGTAGATCGCCGTGCCGCCAGCCTTCCACGCCTCGATGACGACGGCGCCGGGCACCGCGTAGATGGCCGATGCGACGACGGACCAGCCAATCTCACTGCGGATCAATTTCGCGGGCGGTACGATTGCCGTCAGCTTGCGGGCCCGCAGCAGGTTGCCGTCACGTTTCCATAGTGCCCAGTAGAAAAAGCCCGCGATCGCAAAATAGCGGGCACTGATAATGGCGAACAGGGCCACGGCGGTAATGGCAACGGTGTTCCAGTGCATTGCGGTGGGCAGCGGGGGCGGAAAGTCGTAATAATAATGCCCCGGAAAATCCGCGTCATGCGCAAGTTTGCGATTAATCGCTGGGAAGGGTGACAGGTGCAGGCCGGCGCAGAACTGGCAATTATCGTGCCGACCTTAAACGAGGCCGCCAATATGCCGGCGCTGGTCCAGCGGCTGGACCGGTGCCTTGAAGGCATTCGGTGGGAGCTGTTGGTCGTGGACGATGACAGTCCGGACGGCACCGCCGACCTGGTCCGGGAGCTGGGCCGGGAGGACGGCAGGGTCCGCTGCATCCAGCGCCTGGGCAGGCGCGGGCTGGCCTCCGCCTGCATCGAGGGCATGCTGGCGACCACCGCACCGTTGCTGGCCGTCATGGACGGCGATCTTCAGCATGATGAGCGCTTGCTGCCGCAGATGTATACAGCACTGCGCGGCGATGGCCTCGACCTGGTGGTGGGCAGTCGCTATGTGGACGGCGGCCACAGTGACGGCCTGAACGGTCGCCGCGCAGAACTCAGTCGCCTGGCCACCCGCCTCGGCCGGCCGCTGGTGCCGCCCGAACTGACAGATCCGATGAGTGGCTTTTTCATGCTGCGTCGGGAGGCATTGCAACACTCCATGCGCCGCCTGTCCGGTATTGGCTTCAAGATTCTGCTCGATCTGTTTGCGTCCTCCGAACGGCCCCTGCGCTTTCGTGAGCTGCCCTACGGATTTCGTGGCCGCACCGCGGGACAGAGCAAGCTCGACGGGCAGGCGGCCTGGGACTACGGCATGTTGCTGCTGGACAAGCTGGTGGGCCGTTTCGTGCCGGTGCGCATGGTGTCGTTCATGCTGGTCGGCGGATCGGGTGTGTTCGTGCATATGGCCGTGCTCGCGTGGCTGTTTCGCGGCCTGGACCAGAGCTTTGTCTTTAGCCAGGTGACCGCCACGCTGGTGGCGATGACCGCCAACTTTGTGCTGAACAACCTCATCACCTATCGCGACATTCGCCTGACCGGCTGGGGCTGGTTGCGCGGCTGGGCCAGCTTCACGATGGCCTGCAGTATCGGCGCCGCGGCCAACGTGGGCATTGCCGACTACCTGTTCGGGCGTGACACGGCCTGGGCACTGGCCGGTATTGTCGGCATCCTGGTGGGCGCCGTCTGGAACTACGTGATCACGCTGGTCTTCACGTGGCGGGCTGCAGTGCCCCGATGAACTCTACGCGGCGGCCCCGCGCCGCGATAGCGCCCTACGCGGTGATCGGACTGGCCGTCGTGCTGGGGAAAGCCGGTCTGTTTCTGCTGGCCGGCAGCCGCTACGGCTTCCTGTCCGACGAGCTTTATTTCCTCGACGCAGCGGCGCGGCCGGCGTGGGGCTACGTGGACCTGCCGCCGCTGTTGCCCTGGTTGCTCGGCGTGTTGCAACTGGATTCCCTGCTGGCCCTGCGGGCTGCCGCGGCCGCGACGGGTGCGGCGGTCATCCTGGTGGGCGTCGACCTGTGCCGGATCCTCGGTGGCCGGCCGTTTGCGGCCTGGATCGTCGCGCTGGTGCTGCTGTTTGCGCCCGGTTTCCTGTCCGTGCACAGCATCATGACGATGAACGTGCTGGAGCAGTTGTGGTGGCTGTCGGCCTTCTGGCTGGCTGCGCGCCATCTGCAGACCCGCGAGTCACGCTATGTGCTGGGTCTTGGTGTGGTGCTGGGACTCGGCGTATTGACCAAGCTGTCGATCCTTGTACTTTGCGCCGGGCTTCCCGCCGCCTGGCTGATCTGGGACCGCAGCGTGTTCCGGGCAATGAGCACCTGGATTGCGGCGGCCCTCGCAATGGCCCTGGTGGCACCCTTTCTCGCCTGGCAGCTGAGCAATGACTGGCCGTTCCTGCAGTTTGTCACGGCATACAACGGCGCGGTGCCTAACGCCCTGGTCCTGCGGTATCCGGCGCTGGGCATGGTGCTGACCATGAATCCGGGCTATGCGCTGTTCTGGGGGCCGGGGGCTGTCTACGTACTCCTGAGCAGAGACCTGCCGCTGCGCGTGCTGGGTACGGCCGCGTGGCTAAGCCTGGCCTTGTTCCTGTTCGCTGGCGTGAAGTTCTATTTTGCCGTGCCGGTCTTCGGACTGTTCACCGCGGCCGGCGCGCTGTTCTGGCAACAGTTCCTGGTGCCGCGCCGGCGCACCCTGCAGGCTTTGCTGGTGACGATGGCATTGTCCGGCGTGCTGGCGGTGCCGGGCGCGGCGCCGGTGTTGGGCCCCCAGCAACTCGACAGGGTGACCCGCTTCCTGCGCGACGCCGAACAGGGTTACCCGGGCCGGGCGCCGGCAGACCTGGAGCGTTACTTTCCGCACTTCGCAGAAATGCACGGCTGGCCGGAACTCGTCGCGCTGACGGCCGACATCTGGGCCCAGTTGTCGCCGGCGCAGCGCGAAAAGGCAGTCCTCGTGGCGTCCCACTACGGCCAGGCCGGCGCCCTGAATCAGCTGGACGTGGACAACCGCCTGCCGGCAGCTTACGGGCGGCACATGAACTATCACTTGTGGAGTGAAGGGCTGAATCCGGAACGGGGACTATTCGTCGGTTTTACGGCTGACGAACTGGAGCCACTGTTCCGCGATGTGCAGGAACTGGGTCGGCTGGACTGTACGGCGTGCATGGCGCGCGAGCGGGGCCTGCGCATTTACTATGCGGCAGGTCCCAGGCTGCCGGCCGCGAAAATTCGCGAGCAGTTGCAGCGCTACTATTTTTTCTGAGGGCGTCAGCCGAATGGGCAGCTCTGCTCTTTCTCCACCAGGTCGAATACGAACAGGAACTTCGCCATGCCGCAGAGCACGGCCATGATCATGCCGAGCTCGTAGAGCTCGCCGTCGTCAAAATGCCCCTGCAGCCGCTCGTACAGCGCGGCATTCAGTCGGCCGTTTGGATTCGTCAGGGCCATCGCGTCGGCCAGCGCCAGCGCGGCGCGCTCTGCCGAACTGAACGGACCGCTTTCGTAGTCCGGCAGCGCGTCGAGTTCCTGTGGCGTGAACCCCACCGCCAGGGCCTGGGCACGGTCACCCTTGTTGCAGAACGCGCAGCCGTGCAGGTTGGCCAGTCGCAGCCTCACCAGTTCCAGCACCCGGCGCGGCAGCCGGCTGTCGTAGAAGCGTTCCTGGTAAAAGCTTTGCAGGTACCAGCGCAGGCTGTCGGGGCTGTTGCCCGATACCTCGATGAAAGTGGCATCACCGGTGACCTTGAAGGCACTGTCCCAGGCAGGCTGCAGGTCAGTCGGCAGCTGGTCCCGGGGCACCTTGCGCAGCATGGGCCGAGGCGCAGACATGGCTTTCTCCGTTCATTCCATGAGCGCAAGTCTAGATGCCGTGGCAGCGGGCTGCAGCCTCGAGACTGCAGCCCGGTGGGAGCGGCTTCGGCCGCGACAGGAGTCTCTGGAACGTGCAGTGGACAACGCCGCTGATATCGCGTCACCGGGCCGCGATTCCAGGGGCAAGCAACCGGCCTGCCGCCGGTGACGATTGCAGGCGCCGGCGGATTCCGGCCAGCCCGGCCAGCGCCGAAGCCAGCAGCCCTGCGGCGCCCGGCAGGGGCACCGTCGGCAGTGAGGTACCGCCCGCAGCCCCCGGGGAACCCAGGTTGCCGAGCAGCAGGGGCTGGCTCGCTGCGCGGTAGTCGGCGTCTGTTGCATTTGCCAGGCCCGGCAACAGCACAGCCAGTTCGTTGGCTACACCGGCGCCGTAGGCATCGCCGTCCGTATACGCCAGGCGGAACAGTTCCTGGTCGCCGGTACCGGCCAGTACGATTTCATCTGCCGCGTTGGTCAGGCTCATGGATGCGCCGTAGATGTAGTCCACCTGCAAGCCCAGTGCGCTGCCGTCGCCGTTGCCGAATACACCGAAGGCACCGGCGTCAACGGTCAGTGCGCCGACGGTGAAACGGTTGCTGCCGTCATCCCGCACGACCAGGCCGCTGAGGTCTACCGCGGAGTTACGGTGGTTGAAAACCTCGAAATATTCCCCTTCGCTGTCGGCCACGCCGGCGGGGTTGGCCAGGTATTCGGTGATCGCGAGATCACCGGGGCTGAGGTCGTCAAGGGTCAGAATCGCGGCCTGTGCGTTCGTCAGGACGCTGCCGCACAGGGCAGTGAGGATCGGGAGAGAGGTTGAGCATCGCATTTGCAGGTCTCCGGTCGTGTTCGCGTGCCGCGGGAAATCCGTGGTGCACACGCATGGTCACCGGAGGCATGTGGGTGGTGCGATGCGTTAATCGCAGGCGTTCAGCCGGTTTCGCGTCGTCAACGTCCGGCAGCCGCCTGCGTCTCCGGTTTCCGAAACACGAGGAAATGTTGCTGCGGCAGAAAGTCCAGCGTGGTGTCCCAGGCCAGGCCCACGGCGGCCATCTCCGCAATGGCCTGTTCCGCGCTCATCTTGTGCAGGCGCTTGATGGGCACCCGCGGATCTTCGGCCCGGTACTCGATCAGCACCACGCGGCCGCCCGGCTTCAGGCCGGCTACCACGCCTGCCATGACTTCCCGGGGATAGGAAAACTCGTGATACGCGTCGACCAGCAAGGCCATGTCTACGCTGTTCGGGGGCAGGCGCGGGTCTGTTTCCGTGGCGAGTATGGTCTCCACATTGTCGAGGTTCGCAGCTTCCACCCGGTCGGCAATAATGGCGAGCATCTCCGGCTGGATATCCACGGCCAGCACGCGCCCGGTGGGGCCGACACGCTGTGCCATCGGCAGCGAGAAATAGCCCGTACCAGCGCCGATATCCGCCGCGACGGAACCGGGCTCCAGGGGCAGGTTGTCGAGCAGCAGGTCGGTCCGCTCCTCACGTTCGCGGCTCGGACGCTCCAGCCAGCCAGCGCCCAGGTGCCCCATCACATGGGAAATCTCCCGGCCCATGTAGTACTTGCCGATCCCGTCCCGGGTCGCGGCGCGGGTCTCATAGACGCTCTCACCTGGCGTCCCGTCAGCGGGCTTCGGCGCCGGCGCCTCTTCCGCGCAGGCCGCGCTGAAGGCCACAAACCCGGTGGCGAGGATGCTGTTCGCAATTTTTCTCAACGGTCCCATGATGTCTCCCTGTTTACCCCAAGCGGTTCGCTGCCGCACCCGCCACCGGATTCGCCAGCGGTGCCGCGTTGGTCGCGGCCGGAGCCCGTGAGATACTCCTGACTGCGCGGGCACCCTTGGGCCCCGGGCTCCATCGTCATTACCGAGATTCCTGCGATGCTGCTGCTGAGCGCCATTGCCGCGCTGCTGATAGGGCCGGCGCTGCTGCAGTTCGGGCGCCTTGGCCCCCGGGTTGCCGGTCTGCTCGACGGCTTCACGTTCGTTTCCATCGCCGGCCTGCTGGGCTTCGGCATCCTGCCCGAGACGCTGGCCGCCGGCGGCGTCGCCACGGCGCTGTTTGCGGCCGCCGGTTTGTTCTTCCCGTGGGCGCTGGAAAAACAGTTTCACCGCGCGGCGCCGAGTGCGCACCTGGTTATTGTCTGGCTGTGCGTCGCGGGTCTTGCCGTGCACGCAATGGTGGACGGCGTTGCCCTGGTGGCCGGGCACCGCCACGATGCGAGCGCCGGGCTGAACCACGCGGAAGAGTCCCTCGGGCTGGCCGTCGTGCTGCACCGCTTGCCGGTAGGGCTGGCGATCTGGCACCTGCTGGCTCCACACTTCGGTGCGCGATACGCGCTGACCGTGCTGCTGGTGATGTGTGGCGCCACGGGCGCCGGCTATCTGCTGGGGCCCGACGTGTTCCGGTGGCTGGATGTTGCCGGCGTGGCCTGGTTCCAGGCCTTCGTCGCCGGTTCAATCCTGCATGTCATCGTTTACGAACCCGCCCATCACGCGGCGCCGGCCCCGCCGGTAGCCCGCTGGCCCGATCGCGTTGGCCTGCTGATCGGGCTGGCATTGCTTTACGTCTATTTGTAGATTGTCAGTCCGCCTGGCTGAGGGACTCGCCGCAATGCGGGCAGAAGTTGTGACGGTGCATCGCGCGCCGTTGGGTGACAACCAGGCGCCGCAAATCTTCGTCGCTGAGCCCCAGCTCGTCGCGCAGTTCGTCGAGGGCGGAATGCTCCCAGTTTTCCAGCACCCCGTCCTCCAGCGCGTCTTGCACCCGACCCCGCAGCATTTCCCGGCGTGACTGCAGTTCTTCGGAGAAACGTGCGGCGAGGATACCCGCCGGGAGTGCCATGGTGCCGACGCCGAGCAGCATGATCACAATGGCGAGGAGTTTTCCGCCGTAGGTCACGGGCGTGATGTCGCCGTAGCCCACCGTGGTCAGGGTGACCACCGCCCACCAGATGGCCTGGGCGATGTTCTCAAAATGACCCGGCTGGACGGCGTTCTCCACGGAGAACATCAGGCAGGCGGAAATCACGATCAGCACAATCATGATCATCAGCGCGCCGGCGATGGCGCCGGCCTCGCGACGCAGCACCGAGCCGAAGACGTACAGGCCGTCGAAGTAGTGCGACAGCTTCAACAACCGCAACAGCCGGAACAGGCGCAGATAGCGCAGGTCGATGGGAATCAGCAGCGCCAGGTAGAACGGCGCGATGGCCAGCAGGTCAACCAGGGCCATGGGTGAGAACGCGTACCGCAGTCGCGCACGCCACGGCGACAGGCCGGCGTACTGGGGTTTTTCCGTGGCGGCCCAGAGTCGCGCCACGTACTCGATGCTGAAAATTATCACCGAGAACAACTCGAAGGCGACAAAGAATTCGCGGTAGCTATCCCGCAGCAGGACGTTGGACTCGAGGACCACGGCGATCCCGTTGCCGGTAATGAGCACCACGAGAAGATTGCTGAACAGGCGACTGCACGGATAGTTGTCCGCCCGGCCTTCGAGGACGCCGTAGGCCACATGGCGCCAGGTCTGCTGCAGCGTGTTCATGATCTCAGGCAGGCGAACTCCGGCGCGCGTGGGGCGCCTCAGGTGTGTTATCGGCCGATGGCCGCAGGGCTTTAGGGCTGGGCCTCTTCCAACGGGGCATCGAACCGAAGGCTCTGCGCGACGCGCTGCACCAGGGCGGGTTGGGAGTGCACGCCGACCTTTTGAAAAACACTGCGCAGATGCGTGCGGGCGGTATTGACGCTGATGGAGGCCTGCTGCGCCGCGGCGGGCAGGCTATGCCCCGCGCACAGCGACCGCACCAGTTGCGATTCGGCCGGGGTCAGCCCGAAATAGGTATTCAGCAAGCCCTGGTCGGGCACCGCGGCAACGGTCGGGTCATGCAGCATGGCCACTGCGAGACCCTCCTTCTCGTCGAGGGCCGCCTGCCGGGAATCGCAGGCGAGCTCGTATGCAATGAGTTGATAGGGAGGTGCCTCGCTGGGCCGGCTGATTCGCAGGCCGATGCTGGACGGGGGTGCATCGTCGGATCCGCTGGCACGAGCTTGGGCGAGAAAGGCCTGCAGGTCTGCCATGGCCTCGTCGTCGCCAAGCTGCAGCTGATCATTGTCGAGCCTGACACCGTCACCGCCAGCGCAAATGCGCCGTGCTTCATGGTTAATGTAGGTGGCCTGACCACGCTGGCCCAATACAAGGATGCCACGCGGCGCGGTATCCAGCAGCCGCCGCGCGGCGCGGTGTTCCGCGAACAGCCGGATGAAGCGGTGGTTAATGCGGATGGCACGATGCATGTAGCCGGCCAGTGCCTCCAGGCTATCGTGGTCTGCCTGGCTGAACACACCCTGCCGTGCCCGGATCAGGATCAGCGCGCAGACGTTGTGCTCGTCAGAATCGAGGGCCACCGCGAGCACCGTGCCTTCCCTCCAATCGGCCCTTGATGACGAGGGCACCGCAGCGCCGAAAGGCTGCAAATGGGGTTCTGCCTGCAGGCGGTGGAAGAGCGTGCCGGGCTTGTCGGCCCGCGCTAGCCACCCGGCCACGTCCTCGTCATCCAAGCCAACGGTTACGGCCAAAACGCTCTCCGGGTCCCGACGCGGCCATACGACCACGGTCGCCGCATCGGCCCGAAAGTACCGGGCCGTTTCTGCCACGAAGTCCTGGAGTCCGCGCGGATCACAGGCCGACTCATAAGCTAACGCAATTAGATCAGGCAGCCCGCTGGATGGCATGATGGAAACGCCCCTCAGGATGGAAAACCAAGCAGCATATGGTCCTGCCAGACCAGATGCAGCTATACACTGCCTAAGTTTTCCCTCGCATCACCCAAATCAATTAGATGATATTGTGATAGACAACAGATGGTTAACGGACTACCCGTGGTGTTAACCGCATATCGGACAGCCCTATTGCTGCATTATGACAAATATTTCACCCATTTGTGGGATTGTCAGCATCCCGGATTTGGCACATGGTTTACATAAGCATTAAGGGTGCTTGATCCTCCAGATCTTCCCACTGCGCCGGTCGGTGTCCCGGATCCCCTTTACCGGGACGTAATAACCGACTCGGCGCTTTTTTTTGGTCTAGCTGGCGGCCGTCGCACTCCGGCGCATGCGCAAAGCCAGGGGCAAGAACATCACCAGTGCGATTGCGCAGCCGGTAACACCCACCAGGTTGGCGCCGCCCAGACCGGTGTCTGCGACCAGCTTGCCACCGAGCGCGTTGCCGACGGCAAAACCACCGAACTGCGCAGCCGGAATCAACACCGCGATGCGCCCGGTGCCATCATTGCTGGCGACTGTGCCCATCAGGTAGGGACCCGTGAAATTCCAGAACAGGTGAAACAGGCTCGCGGTGAGGGCAAAGCGCAGCCAGCTCATGTCGCCCTGCAGCAGCCAGATGCCGACGATCTGCGCCAGTAGTGCAACGGCTACCGGCAGTATCCGGCCCCAGCGGTCGGCAACCCAGGAGGCGGCTAACGCGCCGACGAATCCTGCGCCCACGGCCAGAGCCAGGCCCGAGCCGACGTTGGTCTGCTCGAGTCCGGCGGCAACGCCGATGCGTTCCTCGAAGGCATAAATCCCCCCGAGGCCGACGCACCAGACGAGCAGCGTGGCCAGGGCGGCGAAGCCGGGCAGCTGGCTCGCGGTCTGGCCCGACGCGCCGGCAACGAATTCCCGGCTGCTGGCCGCCGGCATCCATCGCACCAGCGGTGCAATCAGGGCCGACAGGATCGCCAGGGGGACCAGGATGCCCGCAATGCTCCACTGAGCTACCGCGTAGGGCAGGGCCGCAAAGGAAACCATGCCAAAGGCGACCTGGGCGGCTATGGAAAATGCGAAATTGCGGTCCGGGTTGCGGGTTTCGCTGAGTACGGCAATGGCGACGGCAAAGCACACGCCTTGCCCGAGCAGTCCCACCAGGAAGCGCAGGCCCAGCAATGTGTTGGCGCTGGTGACAAAACAGGAAGCCGCGTTGCCCAGGATCACGACACTGATTCCCACCAAGGCTGCGGTGCGCCAGTTCACGCGCCCGATCCAGAAGGCCGCGAGGACCGATGTAAGGGCGCCGGCGATCACTTCTGCGGCTGTAATCAGGCCCGCCTGCTGGCTGCTGAAGCCGAGGTAGTCCTGCAGGGCGCCGACGAAAATTGGCTGCGGTAGCAGACCGAATATCCCGATACAGCTCAGCGCTACTGCGGCGGCAACGGTGGTGGGTTTGTCTGTGGCCATCTGTGTCTGTGCTCCGGTAATGCGGCAGGCGGTGCCTAGCTGCTGAGTCGTGCCAGCGCAAAATCGCGCCGGGGGATAGATATGGTTTTCGCCTCCGTGAACAGACTGCGGCTCCAGTCGCCACCGTCGCGGCCGACGCCGGAGTGTTTGAAGCCGCCAAACGGTGCGCGCAGCTCGCGAAACAGCGGTGTATTGATCCAGACTACGCCCGTGCGCAGTTCATCCGCCGCACGCATGGCCTGGGAGAGACTCCCGGTCCACACGTAAGCGACCAGGCCGAACTCGCTGTCGTTGGCAATGGCCAGCGCTTCATCGAAATCGTCGAACTCCAGAACGGTCACGAAGGGCCCGAAGATCTCCTCGCGGCACACGCGCTGTTCGTTGCTGCGGGCTCGCACGACCGTCGGCGCAAAGAAATAGCCGCCGCCGTGGTCCACTGGTTTGCCGCCGGCCAGAATCTCTGCGCCCTCGTCTGCGGCAATGGCCGCATAACCGCTCACTCTAGCGAGCTGACCCGCAGAAATGAGTGGGCCGATTTCGGTGCTCGTCTCTGCAGGCGGGCCGACCCGCAAGGCGCGCACGCGGTCGACAAAACGCTCGAGAAACTCCCCGGCTATAGACCGTTGCAGCAGCAAGCGCGTGCCGGCCAGGCACTGCTGGCCGTTGTTCGAAAAGCCCGCCAGCACCGCCGCATCAACGGCGCGCTCCAGGTCGGCATCTGCGCAGACAATGTTGGCCGACTTGCCACCCAGTTCGGTGACCACGCGTTTGAGCCCTCTGCCTGCTTCCTCACCGATCAGTCTCCCGGTGGCAGTGCCGCCGGTGAACGCAACTACGTCTACGTCCGGGTGGGCTACCAGCGCCTGGCCCGTCACCGGCCCACGACCGTTGACGAGATTCACGACACCGTCCGGCAGCCCCGCATCGCGCAGGATTTCCATCAGCGGCAGGAACGGCAGTGGCGTCAGTTCCGAGGGTTTCAGCACGCAGCTGTTGCCGAAGGCGATGGCGCCCGCAACTTTCATCGTGGCCAGTGCCAGTGGCGCATTCCAGGGCGCGATCAACCCGGCAACACCCACCGGTTCGTGGCGCACCAGCGTCAGGTAGTCGGGATTCTGGTCATAGAGCCGGTCGGCGCTCTGGCTGATGAACTCGGCGAAAAACTCGAAGTTCATGGCCGCGCGCAGCACATGCCGACCCCGCGCCTGCGTGATCGGTATGCCCGTGCCGAGGGTTTCCAGCTGCGCCAGTTCTTCGCTGCGTTCGCGCATCAGGGCGTGGATCTTCAGCAGGACAGTCTTGCGCGCGCCCACCGGCGCGCGCGACCAGTCACCCGCGTTGAAGCGACCGCGGGCGGCGCTGACGGCGGCGGCGACGGCGTCGACATCGTCTTCGGCGAGGGTAGCGATTTGCTGACCCGTCGTGGGATTCATGACGGGCAATTCGTGGGCGGTGTTGCCCGGTGCTACCCATTGGCCGTCGCACCAGGTGCCGATGCGTTCCGGAATCGCCGTCTTCAGGTTTGGTCCTTCCATATTGTTGTTCTCACTCTATCGCGGCGGCCTTGCGCAGCCCCGCAATCATGGCCGACCTTAGCAGGAACTCGCGCGCTGCCGCAGGATCGGCCGCAATGCCCTGCAGTCGCTCCAGTTCGGCGCGGCGCCAGGTCGGGTCACGTTGCTGCATGCGCCTGCGGTTGGTGTCGGCCTGGGCCAGGATTTCCTCGCGGGCCAGCGGCCGTCGCTGGCGATCGTAGCGATCGAGCAGGGAACGGGGCTCGCCGCGGAGCGTGGCCGCGAGTTTCTCGGCGAGGTTGAATGCGTCGTGGATGCCGCAGTTCATGCCCATGCCGCCGCTCGGGCTGTTCAGGTGCGCCGCATCGCCGGCGAACATCACGCGGCCGTGGCGGTAATTGTCGAGGATGCGCTGGTGGATACGATACGGGCGGCATTCGAGCACCTCATAACCTGCAGGGTTAGGCACGATGTCCTGCAGCCGGCGCTGGATGCTGTCGGCTTCCAGGGCCTGTTCCACGCTTTCCCCGTCACGAGGATACAGACTGACGCGCCAGCGGTCCGGCACGCGCAGCAGCGAAAAAGTGCCGTCGTCGGCCCAGACGTAGTTCACCCAGGACAGGCCCGGCAGATGCGCTTCGAAGGGGAAACGCGTAGTGGCGAGGATGGTGGTCTCAGGGTAGGTCAGCCCTTCGAAGTTCAGCGCGAACAGTTGCCGCAGGCGGCTGGACGCGCCGTCAGCGGCGACGACCCAGTCGGCCCGGAACAAACGGCCGTCCGCTGCCGTCAGTTGCACGGCCCCGTCGTCCTGCCCGACGTCGGTGACTTCCACGCCGGTCTGGAAGTTCACGTGCCCGGCGGCTGCCACGCGTTCCCAGCCCAGGGCGCAGAAATTGGCCTGCTCGTATTGCAGGCGGAACGGGTAGGGGGTGTCGTCGGCGAGCACTGCGAGATCAAAAAGCGCTCGCTCGTGGGTAGCATGCAGGCGGATTTGCCACTGGGGTACACGCAGGCCGGTGGCCAGCAGAGATTCCGTCAGATCCAGGGTGTCCAGCATTTCCAGCGTCGGTGGATGAAAGGTGCTGGCGCGCAGGTCTTTAGCCGGCTTGTGCCTGCCTTCGAGCAGCAGGCACTGAACGCCGCGGCGATTCAATTCCAGCGCGGCGCACAGGCCAACGGGGCCGGCGCCGACAATGGCCACCGGCGCAGAGAGAGTTGCGGTTGCCAGACTCAGTGGCGGTGTCCTCGCACTTGACGGGCTAGGATAACTCGGGCCCGATGGCATCGGCGATCAGGCGGATGGAATCGGCCGGATCGTCATACAGGCGCAGACCCATCTCGGTGACACCTGCGGCCGCGAACATCCGCAGCCGCTCGATCAGCCGGTCGACATCCGAGTAGTCGCCGCAGAAAGTCAGTTCGTCCACGAGCTTTTGGACCAGAGGTGTCGGCAGGTCGTCGATGTCGGGCGAGTTGTGGCGATAGGCGTGGATGATGCCGGCCATGTTGGTCTCTACCTGCGTCACTTCGGCAGGCTCCAGGAAGGGCTCGATATACCAGCGCTCTACCATGCCGCGGACCCACAGCTTGCGGCGGGCCTCAGCGGCGGCCGCCGCCCGGTCTTTCTTTACGTGCCATGCATACAGGTTGTTGATGCGGAACCCGGGTGCGCGCGCATGCGTTGCCAGTGCGGCGTTCAGGATCGCGAAGCATTCCTGCAGCCGGCCCTCCGTCAGGTCACTGAACATCACGCCGTCGGCGACCCGGGCCGCCATCCGCAGCATCTGCGGCTTGGTAGCGCCGACATAGATACGGGGCGGGGCGGCGGTGGCCCAGCTCGGGTGGTAGCCGTCAATTCTAAAAACCTCGCCCCTGAAGTTCAGCGCGCGATCGGCCGAGGCCTGCTTCAGGAACTCCACGCACTCCCGGACCCCGCGCACCATGCGATCGTGCATTACGTAGCGCCCGGACTTCAGGTGCATCGCGATCATCGTGCCGCCGCCGCCGCCGACCACGATGTTGGCGCGCCCGCCGGCGAACTGATTCAGGGTGAACAGGCTGTTGGCGATCTTCAGCGGGTGCAGTTCGAAAGGGCTGATGGCAACGGGCCCCACCCGGACTCGCGAAGACTCGCGGGCCAGTAGGGAAAAAGCGAGAAACGGATCGGGCGCCGACGCGTGATTGGCCGTCCACACTGCATCGAAGCCAAGTTCTTCGGCCAGGCAGCCGAGGGCCAGAAACTCCTCCGCAGAAGCGGGCTCCAGGATAAAGTGAATCCGCACCGACGCTGGCGTCAGACCGCCTTTTTCTTTTTAAAGCGGTCGAAGAACTCGTCGCTCATCCCATATTCGTCTGCCAGTTCCTGGAAGCCTTTGAGCGTGACCTTGTCACCACCCTTTTCCCGGACGAAGGTCTCCGTCTGTTCGGTGACCATCTTGCGCACGCCGGGCGGAATAGTCATTAACGTTTGCAGCGCGTCGTCGGTCCAGGGCATTCCCAGCTGCACTTCGCCGCCCTTGAACGCGTCAGGCGGCTCGCCCAGCTCGTGCTTCGTGATCTCATAATTGATGCCGTGAAAGTAATCCATGCGGCTTTCGTCACCGAGGCCGATGGGCAGGTTCATCGTGCGGATGCGTTCTTCGCGCGGCATGTCGATAAGCTCTTCGTCGAAGACCAGCGCCTTTATATTGCCGATCACGATGCCGCTGCTCTTTTCCAGCCGGATGATTTCATCCACGGTGCACTCGGCGATCTGCGGACATTCCTTGATGCTGGGCGGTTTCACATGCAGTGAAGGAATTGCCGTGAGGCCAGTCTGCTCGAGTTCGTTTACGCCCTCCGGGTAGAAGCGCGCGGTCTCCATCATGTCGTCCAGGTGCTCTGCGGACACGCAGTTCACGACGAATTCGCCCGTCTCGACGATGTTCGTGAAGGTGTGTGAGTCCTGCCGGCAACCGAGGATCATTCTTGGGTGCTTGGCCATCACGTCGTACTGCATGATGTGGGAGTAGGGCGCTGCGTTCACGTGGCCCTGTTCGTCCAGCGTCGTGATAATGGTGATCAGCTTCGGAAACAGCCAGATATCCGAGTACCAGAAAGGCTTGATCTTGGCTTCTCAAGAGGCAGGGAATACGCCTTTGTTTTTAACTATGGGCATACTTTTTAGGTGGCAAAATGTGGTTGAATGATTTCTTTTATACTTTAAAGAACTTTTATTGGAAAAGAATCGCGTAGTACTCGAGGCTCGAGATACTCGGGCCGTAGTCTTCCGTCGGTGCGCTCAGCATGTGCGGATAGCGCTCCTGCGCGAAGTCGCGGACGTGCTGCGGAACGATAGACAGGTCGCTGGCACCAGTCATGAAACCTGCGTACATGCAGTGCCCGGGCTGTTGTCCCATGAGCATCCACGGCAGCCATGGCGTGATGCGTGTCCATGTGCCTACGTAGGGCACGGCCGTGAGTTCCGGGTTCTCGGCATCTGCCTTGTCAACCCAGTAGCGGAAGATTTCGGACACCTGGGCCATCTTGCCGGACGATTCGCGCGGCCACTTGTCCGGCTGCAATGCATTGGGGTAGTACAGGTGCATGTCCGTTTCCAGGACCAGCTTGTCGCCCACGGTCTTCCACGGGAACAGCAGCGGGATCTTGCGTGGCTTTGGGGCCGAGCCGTCTTTCGGAAAATCTTCCGGGGCCAGGATCAGCCATTCGCTGATGGTGTAGTTGAACGGGTCGTTGGCAACGTGCACTACGCTGACTTCTTCGCCGGTATACGGGTTCTTCCACTCGTCGATCATCCGGCGGCTGCCCGGATCGTAGTCCAGATCAGTGTAGAAGATAACTTCCTTGTTCAGGCGGCGAATGGTGCCGTCTTCCTGCGGCACGAGGCGCGTGGCGAGAAAAGTCTCGAAACCGCACAAGGGTTTCAGGGCCTCGCCCGGCTTCACGCCGATAACTTCGCCGGCCGCGTAACTGATGCGTTCGTGCTCGGAATTCAAATCACCCTGAATGCGCGCCCAGGTATCCCGATTCCAGATAGGGTTCTTGAAATCGACCTTGGTTTCAAAATTGATGGTCATGGTCTTTCCTTATGGTTATAGGGGCGGCCGGCCTGACCGCAAGGTCACGCCCGGTTCCCGATTCGAGAGCGGCAGTCGCGAACGTCAGAACTGATATTCGATGCCGATGACCGCATTCCAGAAATCGGAATTGTCCGTGTCAAACCAGTCGAACTCGGCGCGAATGCCCCATTGGTCGGCAATTTGCACCACGGCACCAGCACCGGCCATTGCCCCGTCCTGGTGACCACTGCTGTCGATAGCGCCGTTCGATGACAGGTCTACATCAAAATCGAAGAAGCCGAGTTTGGCGTAGACATCGATGTCTTCCTGGCCCAGGGGCGCATAGACCACGCCGGCGATGTTGAAGCCGCGAAAGGACAAGTCGAATTTTTCACGGTCGACCCCGGTACCAATCCGCCCTTCCAGGTCGCCAGTATTCAGGTAGCCACCCTCGATGCCGATCCACTTGTTGAACTGGTACTGGGCAAACAGCGCAAAGCCGACCTGGTTGTCGTCGATGATGCTGTCGTCGTCCTCGAAATCGTTGAAGGCTGCGCCGCCGCCCACGCGCCATTTGGCCGCTTCGTCGTCTGCCTGTGCGCTGAAAGCCACCAAGGCCATCACCGTCGCTGCGAACACGATAGGTTTCATCTGCATGAGCCTCCTCAAGGATCGAAATGTCCGGATGGATCCGGCCCGAACCAGTTCAGGGTGAAGGTCGCGAGTCCGTTGACGCGGTGACATGCCCCCCGGCTGTTGTCATTTTTCCGGCGCTCCAACCGTCGATGGTGGGCGCCGGTTGAATCCCCCCAATCCGCTGCGAGTATACGGTGGACCGGGTTCAGGTCAACTTGCCAGAGCCGCTGCTACCGCCCTTCGGAGGGCTGCTGACTGCTCGTCAGGGGTCCCTTCCAGCGTCAAAAAGCCGCCGCTGCGCAGCCGGTTCGCAGACTTTTTCGCAGGGTCGTGCAGCGGGTGCGACGCTGCGACCGCCAGCACAGCCGGAATCGGGCAGGCATCCAGCAGCGCGGCGCTGTTTGCCTCCAGCTGGGCCCGGCGCAGGGCCTGCCATGCGCCCTCGGCCACCAGGAGTTCCCTGACCTCCAGTTGCAGGCGCTGGGGGTCGAGGTTCGGCTCCACCCACCGGATCGCCTGCCGCTCGCGGCGAAACCACGGAAAAAAGAGCCGCCCGTCGCGAACCATGTGCCAGGCCCGGCTCAGGTGTCCGCCATGCCAGTCAGCGGCCAGCGCAGGCAGGCCTTGGCGCAGCCAGTCCGCGGCCAGATCGCGGTCCACCATCGGCCAATTCGTTAGCAGCAGGCCCCGAAAGCGGTCGGGCGCCTGGCGAGCGGCCTCCAGGGCAACGAGCGCCCCGGCACCGTCGCCGGCCAGCCAGGGCCGGACGTCCAGCGCAGTAGCGGCCTGCACCGCGGCGTCTGCGCAGGCCGCAAGGGACACATCCGGCTCGCCGTTGGCGATAAAGGGCGCGGACTCGCCGTGCCCGGGCAGATCCATGGCTGCCATGCCGCCCAATGCGCTGGCGGCTGAAGGCACCGTGCAGGCGGAGCCACCCGCATCGTGCAGTGCCAGAACCTCGATCTCCGGGCCCCGCCTGGCAAGCCGCAGCGACGCGCCGCCGGCGTTCAGGATGTCCTGCCAGCGGGCGTTGTCCACCGGGCGGGCAGCCGGTGCCGGCGGCGCCGGGTCGCCGGGGCAGGCAAGTAGCTGCGCAAAAGCCTTGTCGATGGCGGTGGCGCCATCGGCGGAAACCTCGATCTTTACGCAGTCGGCGCGGTCACCGACGCGGCCCAGGTGGGGAGCCAGCGGGTCGAGGGCGGCCGCGGTGATCAGGGTGGGTACCCGCAGTTGCGGCAGCACCGGGCCGGCGGAATATTCAAAGGCGGCGCGGTAGGCAACAGAGTAGTGCTCTGCTGCCAACAGAAATTCACGCACGTTGCGCTGCAAGCCATCAGCGGCAGGCACGGCAAAATCCATTCGCGCGCCCAGGCGCCGGTCATGCCAGGGAAAGAAGATCGTCTGCTCGCGCAGTCTCGCCCAAAGCCAGGCAAGGTGTCCGCCGTCCCACCGCGGTGCAAATTTCGGCAAGTAGTTGGCAAGTATGTCCGTCAGCTCATCGGTTGTTGGCATGACCAGGCCGTTAACGGTGGCCGTGGTGAGCCGTTCTGGGAACGCGTGGGCCAGCGCGACGGCCATGCCGCCGCCCGTGTGATAACCGTAGACGCCGAAACGCTGCAAGCCGATGGCGTCGGCGAATTCCATGACCGACGCGGCCAGATCTTCCATCGTGACGTCGGCCGCAGGCAGGGGATCCGACAGCCCGTAGCCCGGCGTATCTGGCGCGATGACGGTGAAGTTCGCCGACCAGGTTGCCATCAGCGGTTCAAACTCGCGGGAGGACTGCGGCGACTGATGCAGCAGCAGCAGCGCTGGTCCGCTGCCCTGGCGGCGGTAATGCACCTGGCGGGAAGTCGCCTCCCCGTCGATCGTGACCATATGCCGGGTCAGAGTCATGTAGCGGGCTCCTGTCAGTTCAGGGATTGCCGGGCCGACAGTATAGGCTCGCTGACGGGGCCCTCTGCTATAGTCGCAACCCCGTCGCAGCGGCGTAAATCTTTGAACTGTCCCGCTTCCATTGCCGAGGCCCAGACCTTCGATCCGACGGCCGACGTCTTCGTCGCCATGCACGCGCGTCCAGCCGCCCTTGCTGATGTTGATCCTTCAATCCTGTCGCCGTTCCAGCGTGCGCTGCTCACGATCGATGGCACCGTCACGCAGTTCATCGAGGCCTATGCAATGGAGCCGGTC
>CAMYJV010000015.1:0-9088 GCA_947258805.1 uncultured Gammaproteobacteria bacterium
GAACCGCCGCCGCGGTAGAGTTCACCACGTGGGACCGCGCAGCGCGCACTTTCACGGATGACAGCATCCTGGCCACCGGCTACGGTCATGCCGCGCAGGGTTTCGACCCGCTGGATTTTTACCTGGAGGCGCCGGGTGCGAACCTGCCCGGCGCGATGCCGCGGGCGAGTCTCGCGTACCAGGAAGAGGCCTCTGACGTGGACGTGGCGCCGGGTGACTATGTGCTGACCATCACGGAGCAGGGCCAGGTGGGTAATGTGCTTCTCGAATCGGCAACCATTACGCTCGACGCGCGCACCAATCTGCTTTTTGCGGTGCTGTCGGGCGCTGGCCAGGGCACCGCACAGCTGCTCGTGCGCGTTCTGGGGAGCCCGCAGATCGTGACTTTGCAGGACGTGAATTCAGCCCCGGGTCTGCGCGCTGCGCATGCGGTCCTCAACACCGACCCCGTGGATTTCGTAATCAACGACGATTTCGCGAGCCCGCTGATCAGCAACGTCCCGTTCAAGACTGTCACCGGCGGCGACCCTTCGCCCGTCACCGGTACCGAGGTCCCGCTGGACGTGACGCCCACTGGCGAACCCGGCATGCCCCTGGTAGAAGGCACGCTGGCGCTGGAGAACGGCGTTGGTTACTCGCTGTACTACATCGGTGTGCCGGACACGCTCAGCGCTGTACAGCTGCTCGACGACAAGCGGCGCCTCGCAGAGTTTGCGAAGTTCCGAATTTTTCAGGGCGCGGCCAACTACTTCGCGGTAGATGTCTACCTCGTCGAGTCCGGCGAGAATTATCGCGACTTTTTTCCCAACATCTCCGGCGTTGGCTTCGGCAATGACACGGGCTATCTGCAGCTGTCGCCGGACGTCTACGACATCGTCTTCACGCCCAATAGCGTGCCGGACACGGTGATTGCCCGGCTCGACAACCAGGACCTCGCGGGCACCGGGGTTTACAGCGTCCTGATCGTGGATACCGACGACGCGAACGTGGCGGAACTGGTGCTGTACGACGACATACCTGCGACCGTTCCCTGAACCACGCCGCCTAGCCGTCTTTGCGACGGTAGAAGTGCACCGTCTGTTCGGCCGAATCCTTCCCGGCCGGATCCGCGCAGCAGGCAGCTTTTTTCTCCGCGCCTTTACGCCAGCGGCGATACAGGCCAAAGCCCACCACCAGCACGACAATTATCAGCGCAATAGCTTCCTGAATTCCGGGCGACATGGGCTCAGCCTAACAGCTGGTAGCAAAGCAGGGCACCGATATAGCCCAGCCCCGGCATGTAGACCCAGGCCCCCAGCGGCCAACGCCAGCCGCCGGTCTCCCGGGCCATCACCGCAACGGTGGCCAGGCACTGCAGGCAGAATGCGTAGAACACCAGCAGGCCGATGACCATCGGCAGCGTGAACACCGGCTCGCCGTCGCTATGCGTGGCGCCGCGCAGCCGTCGGACCAAAGCGTTTTCGTTGGCTTCAGGGTCGCCCACCGCGTAAATGGTGCCGAGCACCGCAATCACGACTTCCCGGGCCGGGAAACTGGCGATCACGGCGGCGGTGACTTTCCAGTCCCAGCCGAGGGGGCGGAAAGCCGGCGCCACGGCCTGACCCATGCGGCCCAGCGCGCTTTGCTCCAGGTAGGCAGCTGTTTCCGATTCTTCGATGCTCGCCAGTGCGGCATCGAGTTCGGCGCCCGCCAGCTGCGTGGCAACGGCGGTTCGCTGCTGGGCGAATTCCAGGCCAATGGCTTCCGGGCGCGGGAAGTAGGCCAGTGCCCAGATGAATATCGCCACGGTGAAAATGACCGTGCCGGCGCGGACGAGAAATATCTTCGCGCGCGCGAGCAGCTTCGTGCCCAGCGTGCGCAGATTCGGCAGCCGGTAAGGCGGCAGTCCGATCAAAAAGGTGGGCGTGGGTCCGCTCAGTAAGGTGCTCTTGAGCAACAGCGCCGTCAGGATGCCGCCGAAAATACCCAGCATGTAGAGGCCGAACAGCACCAGGCCCTGCAGGTTAACCAGCCCGCCCAGGTAGGTTTGCTGAGGGACGAAAGCCGCTATCAGCAGGGCGTATACCGGCAGGCGCGCCGAGCAGGTCATGAACGGTGCGGCGAAAATCGTCGCCAGGCGATCCCGCTCTTCCGGGATCACCCGCGTCGCGAGAATACCCGGGACCGCGCAGGCGAAACTGGACAGCATCGGGATGAACGACTGGCCCGACAAACCGACACTGCGCATGACACGGTCCATCATGAACGCCGCGCGCGGCATGTAGCCCGAGTCTTCCAGGAAAATGATGAACCCAAACAGCAGCAGGATCTGTGGCAGGAAAATCACCACGCTGCCGACGCCGGCGATCACCCCGTCCACCAGCAGGCTGGTGAGTGCGCCGGGCGGCAGCCGCGCCAGGAGGAACTGGCTGAGCGTTGCCGCCGCGCCGTCGATCAGTTCCATCATGGGCGTGGCCCACGAAAACACCGCCTGGAAGACTGAGGCCATCACAAACAGGAACAGCAGCGAGCCGATCAGCGGTTGATTCGTAATCTGGTCGAGCCGTTCGGCCAGGCCGGGCGGCCGTTCATCGTGTTCTGCCACCCGGTCCACAACGGCGTGGATGCGCGCGTAGCGGGCTTTCGCCTCCATGGCTGCGAGAGAACTGTCGGCCGCGAGCCGCGTGCGCAGAACTTCCAGTTCGCTGATCAGTGCCGGCGGCGCGGTGTAACCAAAGCGGATTTCGGCGAGGCCGCCGGCGTCGATCATGGCCCGTTCCACTTCATAGGCGCTCAGGTGTGAGCCGGCGGCGTGCAGCTTCGCCCACAAGTCGCCCGCGGCAGCGTGCACGTCGGGCAAAAGGGGCGAGCGCTCGGGCGCCCGGGCCTCGAGGGCCTCGAATACCGCTGCGCACAATTGGTCGAGGTTCTTTCCGCTGGTAGCCGCGACGGGTATCACCGTCACGCCGAGTCCGTCGCCCAGGGCCGCATGGTCGATGCGAATGCCTTCACGGTCGGCCAGGTCGCTCATGTTCAGGGCCAGCACCACCGGCAGACCCAGTTCGGCGAGCTGCGTGACGAGGTACAGGTTGCGGCGCAGGTTGGTAGCGTCGGCCACCGCAACAATCGCACTTGGCCGACCCAGGTCTTCGACGTGTCCCAGCAGCACGTCCACCGCAATCATTTCGTCGGGAGAATGGGCCGCCAGTGAATACACGCCGGGCAGGTCTACCAGCTGCGCGGACTGGCCCGCGTGCTCGAGGGTGCCGGTGTGGCGTTCCACGGTGACGCCGGGGTAATTCGCCGTTTTCTGCTTCAGCCCGGTCAGGGCGTTGAACAGCGTGCTTTTGCCCGTATTTGGATTGCCGATCAGGGCGACGATCGGTTCAGCGCGAACGGCGGCGGCTGGACTAGCCATCTGGCGCCGCGACCGTGATCCGGCGGGCCTCTTCCCGCCGCAGCGACAGCGTCGAGCCCCAGACGGTAATTTCGATCGGGTCGCCGCCCAGCGCCCGGCGAGTGACGCGGACTTCGGTGCCTTCCAGCAGGCCCAGGGCCATCAGGCGCTGGGCCAGGGGGTCGTGCCCGGAGATGCCGGTCACCCTGGCCTGGTGGCCGTTTTTCAGTTCATCGAGCGTCATGGAAACCCGCTTCAGCAAGCAGCGGGATGTTAGGTGAGAATGATTCGCAAGTACAGCTTTGGCGGCCGGTCGGAACCGGCGCTAACTGGCTCGCCGCTTGGGTTTCTGGTTCTTGATTTCAGCCTCGTAGGCGCGTGAAAACTCTTCGCTGAAGGACTCCGGCAGCCGACCCTCTTCGTGATAGGTGAGCACGTGGTAGGTCTCTTCGTAGAGTTCCCAGTACTTGAGTTTGTTGGCGCCCGCCAGCAGGCCATTGCGTTTCAGGCCCTTGTCGAACCGCGCGCGAAGCTCGTCGGGGTCGAGCCGATCCAGGTAGTCGAGCACGGCCCGCCCCATGGCCTTGGCCATGGCCTCTTCGTGCTGGCGCAGATCCTCGAAGCTGCGTGTCACCGAATCTTCGGCCGGCAGGTAGGATTCACTGCGGTCGCCGAGCAGGTATTTCAGCGCTTCGGGCACGCCCGGTGAGAACTTCAGCGGGTTGTTCTGATTGTGTTTGATCAAGGTCTGCGCAATGCGGAAATCTTCCTTCATCGACGAGCGCGTTTGCAGCAGGCTCATCAGACCACCGGTTAACAGCTGCAACAGTTTGCCGGCGCTGCGCAGGATTTCTGCAGGCGGTGTACCGGCGAGATCCTTCGGCTTCAGGCCGGCCGCCTCCAGCAGCATGGCTGCCGCATCTTCCTGGGCCGGCAGGCCAAGGCCCGGCATGGGCAGGACCTCGCTGAGCTGGCTGACCTTTGCTGACCCGTCCACCACGCTGAGGTGGCGTGCCAGCGCGTCGGCCTCCACCAGCTGGTCGGCGTCCATCATCTGCATTTCCACAGAGGGGTCCTCGGGCACTTGCTGGGCGCGCACGACAGAGTCGGCCATGCCGTCATCCTGAGCTTCACCGTCGTCAGTAATTTCCACCAGCATCTTGAATTCGCCGATGGAAAACCGGTCACCGTCGAACAGCCGCTGCGGATGGCCGCCGCCGACGGGCGTATCGGCGTCGTTGACGAACACGCCGTTGCGGCTTGGTGCCGCCACAGGCTGCGAACTCGCGGACGTGTTCGTCGCCGAGCAGCTTGGCGTTATTGCTGACGATGCGCAGGCGCAACGGCATCCAGGGTCTCCGTGACGAAATCTGCGGGTACGGCCGGGTCCGGCGGACAGACGGCCTCCCGCAAAACATGATGCCGGGCCTGCCGGTCCGCGACTCAGCCCTGGTTCACAGATCCGAGCCGCCGCGGCGCGGCGGGGCTGGGGGGAGGTAGGCTATACTTTGCGTTGTCGGTGCCTGTCCGGTGCTTCGTTTAACTTAATCCCGGGAAATATCTGCAATGACGACGCGTCGTCTTTACAAAGTTGTGTTTCTGAACCAGGGAAAGGTCTACGAGATTTACGCCCGTAGCGTGTCCCACGGCGAGCTGTTTGGCTTCATCGAGGTGGAGGAGCTCGTGTTTGGCGAGCGTTCGCAGCTGGTGATCGACCCCGGTGAGGAGCGCATCCAGTCGGAGTTCTCCGGCGTTAAGCGCACGTACATTCCGGTGCACTCTATTGTGCGCATCGACGAGGTGGAAAAGCAGGGCGTCAGCAAGATTAGCGACGCGTCCGACAGCAACGTGGCCCAGTTCCCGATGCCCGTGTACACCCCGGGCGGGCAGGGCGGCGATTCGGGCAAGTAGACGGGCCCCGCGCGTGTCCCAGTTGTTAGCTGCGGCGGATTCTCCCCGGCTACTGCACCTGCGCGGCCCGGCGGCACTCACCGACTTTCAGCGGGATCGCCTGGCCGGGCAGCTCCAGAACCTTGCCCCGGCCGTAACCGGCGTCCATGCGCAGTTTCTTCACCTGGTGCACCTGCGGGCGCTGCTCACGGGGACGCAGCTCAACGTGCTGGACGCTTTGCTCGACTACGGTGCGCCAATGGCGGCGGCGCCGACCGGCGCACTGGATATCGTCGTCGTACCCCGCATCGGCACCATCTCACCCTGGTCGAGCAAGGCCACGGACATTCTGCACACCTGTGGCCTGACCGCGGTGGACCGTATTGAACGGGGAATTCACTACACGCTGACGGCAGACGCGGAAATCGACGACGTTGCCGGCCTGCACGCGCTGCTGCATGACCGAATGACGGAAACCGTTCTGAATGAGTCGGCGGACGCGGCGCTGCTGTTTGCGGCCCATGAACCGTCGGCGCTGGGCCGCATTCCGCTGCTGAGCCAGGGCCGCGACGCGCTGTTAAAGGCGAACGCCGAGTACGGGCTCGCGCTGTCCGGTGACGAGGTGGATTACCTCGTCGAAAAGTTCCTGGCGCTGGATCGTGACCCGACGGATACCGAGCTGATGATGTTCGCGCAGGCCAACTCCGAGCACTGCCGGCACAAGATCTTTAACGCCACCTGGTATGTCGATGGGGAACAACAGCCGTATAGCCTGTTTGACCTGATTCGAGCCACGCATGCGGCCAGCCCCGACGGCGTGTTGAGCGCGTACAAGGACAATGCGGCCGTGATCGAAGGCGGGCCGGGGCAACGTTTCGTGGCCGACGTCGACGATGGCGTGTACCGGCACTACGACGAACCGGTTCACACGCTGCTGAAGGTGGAAACGCACAATCACCCGACCGCGATTTCACCCTTCCCCGGCGCGGCCACGGGCAGCGGCGGCGAGATACGTGATGAAGGGGCCACCGGGCGCGGTGCGCGGCCGAAGGCGGGGCTGACGGGTTTCTCGGTGTCGCACCTGCGCGTGCCCGGGCAGCCGGAGCCCTGGGAGCCGCCGCCGGCGCGGCCCGACCGGATTGCATCACCGTTGCAGATCATGCTCGAAGGGCCCATCGGGGGCGCGGCCTTTAACAATGAGTTCGGCCGGCCCAACATCCTCGGCTACTTCCGCACGCTGGAGCAGGCAGGCGCCGACGGCACGGTCTGGGGTTACCACAAGCCGATCATGATTGCCGGCGGGCTCGGCGCGATCCGGGCACCGGATGTGGACAAGCTGGAGGCCCCGGCAAACTCTCTGATTGTGGCGCTGGGCGGACCGGCCATGCTGATTGGCCTGGGCGGCGGCGCGGCCTCATCGGTGGGCAGCGGCGTGAGTTCCGCCGAGCTGGATTTTGCATCGGTACAGCGCGGCAACCCGGAAATGCAGCGGCGCGCGCAGCAGGTGATCGACGCCTGCTGGGCAGCCGGTCTGACTCGCGAAGACAATCCCATCTTGCTGGTGCACGACGTGGGCGCCGGTGGTTTGTCGAATGCGGTGCCGGAGCTGATCGACCAGAGCCGCCGTGGTGGCCAGGTGGAGTTGCGCGACATACCCAGTTCGGAGGCCGGCATGTCGCCGCTGGAAATCTGGTGCAACGAAGCCCAGGAGCGCTACGTGCTGGCCATCGATCCGCAGCAGCTGGCCTGGTTCGGCGCCCAGTGCCGGCGTGAAAGGTGTCCTTATGCCGTGATCGGCATCATGGACGATAGCGGTGATCTCATCCTGCGGGACCGTCGCGCCGAGAACCGGCCGGTGGATATGCCGCTGGACGTGCTGTTCGGCAAGGCGCCGCGCACCGTGAAAGAAGTTGAACGCCGGTCGCGCCCGTTGCCGGCCTCTAACCTGGAAGTCGACCTGCACGAAGCCTGTCGCCGGGTGCTGCGCATGCCGGCGGTGGCCGACAAGTCTTTCCTGGTGCACATTGGTGATCGCACGGTCGGTGGCCTGGTGGCGCAGGATCAGCTGGTTGGCCCGTGGCAGGTGCCGGTCAGCAATGTGGGCGTGACGGCGCGCGACTTCGAGGGATATGCCGGCGAGGCCATGGCGATGGGTGAGCGCACGCCGGTTGCGGTGCTGCACCCCGCGGCTGCAGGCCGCCTCGCCGTCGCCGAGGCCGTCACCAATATCCTGTCGGCCGACGTGCGCGCGCTGCCCGACATACGACTGTCGGCCAACTGGATGGCGGCGAGCGGCGCCGGTGCAGAAGACCAGGCCCTGTTCGAGACGGTGAACGCGGTCAGCGAGTTGTGCTGTGAACTCGGCATTGCGATCCCGGTGGGTAAAGACTCGCTGTCCATGCAGACACGCTGGCAAGACGAGGCGGGCAAGCGCGCCGTTGTCGCGCCGGTGTCGCTGATCGTCTCCGCATTCGCACCGGTGGCGGATATTCGACGCACGCTGACCCCGCAGCTTGCACAGCTGCCTGGCTCTGTTTTGTACCTGCTGGATCTGGGCAATGGCCGCAACCGCCTCGGCGCATCTTGCCTGGCACAGGCGTTCGCGGTGGACGGCGGCGAACCGCCTGATCTCAGCGATTCTGCTGCGCTGTCGGCCTTGTTCAAGGCGGTACGCGAATTGCACGATGCCGGCGTGCTGCTGGCCTGCCACGATCGGTCTGACGGCGGACTGTATGCGACCCTGTGCGAAATGGCCTTTGCCGGCCGGGTGGGCCTGGACATCGACCTGGACGTCAGCGCCGACAAGCTGGCCGCGGCGCTGTTCTCGGAAGAACTCGGCGTGGTGCTGCAGGTAGCGGTGGACAATTCAACGCAGGTGGAAGAAGTCTTCGGTCGTTACGGTCTCGATGCTCAGCTGCAGTGCGTGGCCACTGTCACCCAAGCCGATCGCATTGCGCTGGCAGCCCGCGGGCAAGGGGCCGCGTCGTTTACTCGCACCGAGTTGCACCGCGAGTGGTCGCGACTGACAGCCAGCCTGCAGGCGCTGCGAGACGATCCGGACTGCGCGGCAGAAGCCTACGCCGCGGCAACCGACCCGGACGATCCCGGTTTGTCGCCGCGGATCGACTTCGATCTTTCGATCGCCGCAGGGCCGGCAATCAACGCCGGTGTGCGTCCCCGCGTGGCCGTCCTTCGGGAGCAAGGCGTGAACAGTCATGTGGAGATGGCTGCGGCCTTCGATCGCGCCGGCTTCGAGTCGGTGGACGTGCACATGACGGACCTGCTGGAAGGCCGTCGCACCCTCGACGAGTTCCGCGGGCTGGTTGGGTGCGGCGGCTTTTCCTACGGCGACGTGCTGGGCGCCGGCGGCGGCTGGGCCAAGAGCATCCTGTTCAGCGAACGCGGGCGGGAACTGTTTGCCGGGTTTTTTGCCCGCGACGATACCTTCACGCTGGGCGTCTGCAACGGCTGCCAGATGCTTGCGCAGCTGGCGGCGATTATCCCGGGCGCCGAACACTGGCCACGCTTCGTCGCCAATCGCTCCGGGCAATTCGAGGCGCGGCTGAGCCTGGTGGAGATCACCGAGTCTCCGTCCGTGTTGCTGCAGGGCATGGCGGGCAGCCGCTTGCTGATTGCCACCTCCCACGGCGAAGGGCAGGCGAAATTTGGCGCCCCGGGTGACATCGATGCGCTGGAAGCTGCGGGCGGCATCGCGCTGCGCTATGTCGACAACCACGGCGCGCCGACTCGACGCTATCCGCAAGATCCCACCGGCGCGCCCGGCGGGCTCGGGGGTCTCTGTTCGGCCGACGGCCGGGTCAC
>CAMYJV010000015.1:9106-33800 GCA_947258805.1 uncultured Gammaproteobacteria bacterium
GGCCGGGTCACGCTGATGATGCCCCACCCCGAACGCGTCTACCGCACCGTGCAGCACTCGTGGCATCCGGCAGGGTGGGGCGAGGACGGGCCGTGGATGCGGCTGTTCAGGAACGCGCGCGCCTGGATTGGCTAGCAGCAATAACGACAGGCATGCTGACGGACAGGCCTGATAATGTCTTTGAGATGGGACCAATACTTGTTCGGCCCGGCGTGCCGCTCGCGGCCATCCCGATCCCAGCCGCGGCCTGGCTGTTCGGCTGAGGCCTTATACGCGAGGAGTCTCCACAGATGAAGATCGGTCGCAATGCCCCCTGTCCCTGCGGTAGCGGTAAAAAATATAAAAATTGCTGTCTCGCTAAATCCCGGTCCTCTGTCACGGTGCAACAGAAGCTGCTCGCGGCGGCGGTCGTTTTGATCGTGGTCGCTGGGCTGATTGCGGTCGTGGTAGCGTTTCGTTCCGACGGGCCGTCGACAGGCTCAGGGCTGGTCTGGTCAGAAGAGCATCAACACTGGCATTGATGTCGTTCTTCGTCTCCTTCTTACCTGGGGTGGCTGAGGCCCAGGGTGCCAGTGGCTCTCGGTTAACGGACTGAACCGGCGCTGCCAACCTCCGGCGTCGCGAACAGCCGCTTCATGCTGAGTGCGCGGCGCAGCTTTCCGCCTCGCACATAGGCCTGGTAGAGCAGGTCTTTCAGAGTTTCCAGCAGTACCGTGGCCTGAATGCGCTCCAGCGGCGGTGGCATCGCCGTGTCGCGGTCGAACAGTACGCCGCGCACCAGGTGAAACAGGGCATCGTCCAGGTCGGCGAGTTCGCGGATCTCCTCGATCTCCTCGTACAGCTTCAGCCGCCCCTGCTCGCCCAGGTCTTCAAAGACCGCTTCGGCGGTAAGCCGGCACATCGCCGGGAAAGCCACCCACAGGCTGTGGTGGAAGCAGCCCAGCGTGTCGCGGAAGGCCGCGGCCACAGGTTCGGGCAGGTATTCGAATCCGAAAGCGTCTTCCATTGTCTATCGTGCGCTCTGCTTGTCCGAGCCGCTGCGCTGCTCACGAGGCCAGCGGCTTGTAGCGAATCCGGTGAGGGTTGTCGGCCTCGTCGCCGAGGCGCCGGTGGCGATCCTTCTCGTAGTCCTCGTAATTGCCTTCGAACCACGTCACCTGGCTGTCGCCCTCGAAGGCCAGTATATGGGTCGCGATGCGGTCAAGGAACCAGCGATCATGAGAGATCACGATGGCGCAGCCCGGGAAATCCAGCAGGGCTTCCTCCAGCGCACGGAGGGTTTCCACGTCGAGATCGTTGGTGGGCTCGTCGAGCAACAGCAGGTTGCCGCCCGCCTTTAACACCTTGGCCAGGTGCACACGGTTGCGCTCGCCGCCGGAGAGCTGGCCGATGGGCTGCTGTTGTTGCGGGCCCTTGAAATTGAAGCGCCCCACGTAGGCGCGCGACGGGGTCTCGTAGCGGCCCACTCGAATCAGGTCGTCGCCGCCGGAAATTTCCTCCCAGACGGTCTTCTTGTCGTCCAGGGCCTGGCGCGACTGGTCCACGTAGGCCATGTTCACGGTCTCGCCGATCCGGATTTCACCGTCGTCCGGCTGTTCCTGGCCGGTGAGCATGCGGAACAGGGTGGTCTTGCCGGCGCCGTTTGGCCCGATCACTCCAACAATGGCGCCGGGCGGTATCTGGAAGCTCAGGTTCTCGATCAGCAGCCGCTCGCCAAAGCCCTTGCGGAGGTGATTCACCTCGATCACCAGGTCGCCGAGGCGCGGCCCGGGCGGAATATAGATTTCCTTGGTTTCCTGGCGCCCCTGGTAGGCTTGCGATGACAGCTCCTCGAAACGCTTCAGGCGGGCCTTGCTCTTGGCCTGGCGTGCCTTCGGGTTGGCGCGCACCCATTCCAGCTCCGCCTTGATGGATTTCTGGCGGGCACCTTCCTGCTTTTCCTCGATTTCAAGCCGCTGTTCTTTCTGGTCGAGCCAGGAAGAGTAATTGCCCTGCCATGGGATGCCGTGGCCCCGGTCCAGTTCCAGGATCCAGCCGGCAACGTTGTCGAGGAAGTAGCGATCATGCGTGACGGCGATGACGGTGCCCGGATAGCGTTCCAGGAAGCGCTCCAGCCATGCGACGGACTCTGCGTCCAGGTGGTTGGTGGGCTCGTCGAGCAGCAGCATGTCGGGCTCGGACAGCAGCAGGCGGCACAGCGCTACGCGGCGTCGTTCCCCGCCGGACAGGCTGTCGACCTTCGCATCCCAGTCCGCCAGCCGCAGCGCGTCGGCAGCAATATCCAGTTGCCGCTCGATCTCCCAGCCGTTGCACGAGTCGATGGCGTCCTGCAGCTTGCCCTGTTCTTCGAGCAGCGCGTTCATCTCGTCTTCATCCATCGGCTCGGCAAAGCGCTCGCTGATTTCATTGAAGCGTGTGATTAGCCCGAGGCTGTCGGCAACGCCTTCCTCGACCGCTTCACGCACGGTGGCGCCTTCTTTCAGCTGCGGTTCCTGCGGCAGAAAGCCGATGCGTATGCCGGGCTGCGGCCGGGCTTCGCCCTGGAAATCGGCATCGACGCCGCCCATGATGCGCAGCAAGCTCGACTTGCCTGAACCGTTCAGTCCCAGCACACCGATTTTCGCGCCCGGGAAAAAGCTCAGCGAGATGTCGCGCAGGATGTGCCGCTTGGGCGGCACCACCTTCGCAACCTGGTTCATGGTATAGACGTACTGCGCCACGGTGATGTCAGGTCCGGTGAACGGGGAGCCGGGATTATCCGGCAAGGGTGGCCGCAATTAAAGGCGAGGGCGAAATGAGAGCGCACGGCAAGGTGCTCGTCCTGAAAGGCGAGAACATCGCGGCCTACGGCTTCGGCGAGGGGCACCCTTTTGGCCCGGACCGCCACGACGTATTCCACGCCGCCCTTGCGAAGAGCGGTCTCGATGTGGACCTCGCGATGGCCGGTGCCGCTACGCGTGAAGAGATAGAAGCCTTTCACAGCCCCGAATACCTGGATTTCGTGGCCGCCGCCTGCGCTGCTGGCGGCGGGTTCCTGGACGGCGGCGATACGCCGGCGCAGGTCGGGCTGGACGTTGCGGCGACGGCAGTCGTGGGTGCGACCCTGTTTGCACTGAATGCGGTAATGACGGGATCCGCGCCCCGGGCCTTCGTGCCCATCGCTGGCCTGCACCATGCCGGTCGCGGACATGCCGCCGGCTTTTGCGTGTTCAACGACTGCGGCGTGGCGATCGAGTTACTGCGCAAGCACCACGGCCTGCGCCGCATCGCCTACGTGGACATCGATGCGCACCACGGCGACGGGGTGTATTACGCCTTTGAAGCAGACCCGGACGTGTGCATCGTCGACATTCACGAGGATGGCCGCGTGCTGTATCCGGGCACAGGACACGCCAATGAAACCGGCCGCGGCGATGCGGTGGGTACCAAGCTGAATATCCCGTTGCCACCGGGTGCCGGCGACGCGGAGTTTCTGGCCGCGTGGGAGCAGGCCGAGGCCTTCCTGGAAGCGGCCGCGCCGGAATTTGTACTGCTGCAGTGTGGAGCCGACAGCCTTGCCGGCGATCCCATCACTCATCTGCAACTGACGGCCAAGGCCCACGGCGAAGTCGCCGCGCGTCTCAGCCGGCTGGCGGGCCGGCATTGCGCCGGGCGGATGATCGGCGTCGGGGGCGGCGGCTATGACCGCGACAACCTGGCTCGCGGCTGGACTGCAGTGGTCAGGGCACTGGTGGAGACGGCCTGAGCGTGCCTGCCCGCGGCCCCTGCCTCGGTTACAATTGATCTCTTTTTTCGCCGGAGATACCGCATGTTCACAGCGGACTGGAAGATCGCTGATTTCGACCCGGAGCTGGCGGCAGCGATGGGCGCCGAGCGGCGGCGCCAGGAAGAAAACGCCGAGCTGATTGCGTCGGAAAACTATGCGAGTCCGCGCGTTCTTGAAGCCCAGGGTTCCGTGCTGACCAACAAGTACGCGGAAGGTTATCCGGGCAAGCGCTACTACGGCGGTTGCGAGTATGTGGACATAGCGGAAGAGCTCGCGCGAGTTCGCGCCTGTGAACTGTTTGGCGCCGCGTATGCCAATGTCCAGCCGCATTCCGGCTCGCAGGCCAATGCCGCCGTATTCATGGCACTGCTGGAGCCCGGCGACACCTTGCTGGGCATGAGTCTCGCCCACGGGGGTCACCTGACCCACGGTTCACCGGTGAATTTTTCCGGCCGTCTCTACCACGCAGTGGCCTACGGGCTCGATGAAAACACCGGTGAGATCGACTACGGCCAGGTCGAGTCGCTGGCCCACGAGCATCGGCCAAAAATGATCATCGCCGGATTCTCGGCCTACTCGCGTATTGTCGACTGGGCTCGCTTCCGCGCCATTGCCGACGAGGTGGGCGCCTACCTGGTGGTGGATATGGCCCATGTGTCCGGCCTGTGTGCGGTGGACGTGTATCCGAACCCGGTGCCGATTGCCGACGTCACGACGTCTACCACTCACAAGACGCTGCGTGGCCCGCGTGGTGGCATCATCCTGGCCCGCGACAACCCGGAACTGACGAAGAAGTTCAACTCGCTGGTGTTTCCCGGCACCCAGGGCGGGCCGTTGATGCATGTGATCGCGGCGAAGGCTGTGGCTTTCCTCGAAGCTCTGCAACCGGAGTTTCGCGTTTACCAGGAGCAGGTGGTGGCTAACGCCCGCACGCTGGCCGACGTATTGCAGGATCGCGGTTACGACATCGTGTCGGGTGGCACCGATAATCACATGTTCCTGGTCGACCTGGTGAAGCAGGACATGACCGGCAAGGCCGCCGACGCGGCCCTGGACGCCGCGAACATCACGGTGAATAAGAATGCGGTGCCGAATGATCCTCGTTCGCCCTTCGTGACCAGCGGGGTGCGCATGGGTACGCCGGCGGTCACCACCCGGGGTTTTGGGGAAAGCGAGATCCGCAGCCTGGGCGGCTGGATTGCCGACGTGCTGGAGGACATCGAAGACCCGCAACGCATCGCGCAGGCGCGGTCGCAGGTGATGGAACTCTGCGCCTCGTTTCCCGTCTACGGCTGAGCGGCCCGGGCCGCCGTGCACTGTCCTTTCTGCAACCATCCCGAGACCCGGGTCAACGACTCGCGCCTGGCCGGAGAGGGCCGGCAGGTGCGTCGCCGGCGAGAATGCCTCGCCTGCGGCGAACGATTCACCACCTTCGAGAGTCCTGAACTGGTAATGCCGCGCATTATCAAGCGCGACGACAACCGGGAGCCCTTTGACGAATCGAAACTGCGCAGCGGCATAGTGCGATCGCTGGATAAACGCCCGGTGAGCATAGAGTCTGTCGAAGGCGCTGTGGAGCGTGTGATCCATTCACTGCAGACGGCCGGCGAGCGGGAGATCCCATCGCGGATGGTCGGCGAACTGGTGATGGAGGAGCTGCGAGGTCTCGACGAGGTAGCCTACGTGCGCTTTGCGTCAGTCTATCGAAGCTTCGAAGATGTGACCGACTTCCAGGACGAGGTGAACCGCCTGCGGGAATTGTCGGACCGCGAATCCCGCCGTAACCAGATGTCGCTGCTGCCTCCCGATGAAAATGAATGATCAGTCATTTATGGCTCAGGCGCTGCGTCTCGCAGCGCGCGGGCTGTATACCGCACACCCGAATCCGCGGGTAGGTTGCGTGATCGTTCGCGACGATCAGGTGTTGGGCGAGGGCTATCATGTCCGCACCGGCGGCCCCCACGCCGAAGCCGTGGCTTTGAAGGCCGCGGGCCGTGCAGCGGAGGGGGCGACCGCCTACGTGACCCTGGAGCCCTGCTGCCACCAGGGACGCACGCCGCCGTGCGCCGACGCCTTGATTGCCGCCGGTGTCAGCCGAGTCGTTACCGGTGCCGACGACCCGAACCCGGCGGTAGACGGCGGCGGACTCGCGCGGCTGCAGGCGGCCGGCATCGACGTGCAATCCGGTGTGCTGCAGGCAGACTGCGCCGCACTCAATGCGGGCTTCAATAGCCGCATGCAGCGGCAGCGGCCCCTGGTTCGTGTGAAACAGGCGTTGAGCCTGGACGGCCGCACCGGGCTGGCTAATGGTGCCAGCGAGTGGATCAGCGGGGCTGCGTCGCGCGCCGACGTGCAGCGCTGGCGCGCACGCAGTTCGGCGATCCTGACGGGCATTGGCACGGTGCTGGCGGACAACCCGTCGTTGAATGTGCGCGATGACAGTCTCGGTGTGCACACGCAACCGGAGCGGATCATCGTCGACAGCGAATTGCGCACACCGTTGAATGCGCGGCTGCTTAGCCTGCCGGGTCAAACCCGGATATTTGCGGCCGCGGATAATTCGGCGCACACCACAGCGCTGCGTGACGCCGGGGCCTGCGTGGAAGTTCTCGCCGACGGCGGCGGGCGCGTTGATCTTCATGCGCTGATGCTCCGGCTCGCCGAACTGGAAATCAACGAGCTGCTGGTCGAGGCCGGGCCGGCCTTGAACGGCGCGCTGCTGCAGGCCGGGCTGGTGGATGAACTGCTGATCTACCAGGCCGCCCACGTGCTGGGAGCCGGCGCGCGCGGCGCGTTCGCAGTGCCCGATTTGCAGGCCATGACGGAGCGCTACACATTTACATTGCAGGAAGTCCGGCGCACGGGAGATGACCTGCGCCTTCTTTATACAAGGAGTTGAATGATGTTCACCGGCATCGTGCAGGCACTCGGTGAGATCGAGATTGTGGAAGAGCGTGGGGGCGACCGGCGGCTCGTAATGGGCGCCGGCGGGCTGGCCCTGGGTGATGCGGGTCTCGGCGACAGTATTGCGGTGAACGGCGTCTGTCTCACCGCAGTGGACATCGAAGCCACGCGCTTTGCGGCCGACGTGTCCCGTGAAACTCTCGATCTCACAACACTGGGCAAGGCCGAGGCCGGCCAGCCTGTAAACCTGGAGCCGGCACTCACGCTGTCTACGCCCCTGGGCGGACACCTGGTGTCCGGGCACGTAGATGGCATGGGGCAGCTGGTATCCAGGGACCCTGAGGCGAGGTCGACGCGCATGGTCTTTGAGTTACCGGCTGACCTCGCGCGCTACGTGGCGCGAAAGGGTTCTATCGCCATCGATGGCACCAGCCTGACTGTTAACGAGGTAGACGGGCGACGCTTTGGTGTGAACATTGTGCCCCACACCCTTGAAAACACTATCATGGGTGCCTACCAGCCAGGCGTGTGGGTAAATATCGAAGTGGACCTGGTGGCGCGCTACCTGGAGCGCTTGTTGCCTGCGGCCAATTGACCAACGTGATTTGATGAACGACCAGCAGACATTGCAGTTCAGCCTTATCGAAGAGATCGTCGCTGACTTGCGCGAGGGGCGCATGGTCATCATTGTGGATGATGAAGATCGGGAAAACGAAGGCGACCTGATCATGGCCGCCAGCCGGGTGCGCCCGGACGACATCAACTTCATGGCGCGTTACGGTCGCGGTCTAATTTGCCTGACCCTGACCCGCGAGCGCTGCGGGCAGCTCCGGCTGCCGTTGATGGTCTCCGATACCGACGAAAAGAAATCGACGAATTTCACGGTCACGATCGAAGCGGCGGAGGGCATCACTACGGGAATTTCCGCCTATGACCGGTCCAGGACCATTCGGGCGGCAGTGGCGCCCGGCGCGACGGCGGCAGATCTCCGTCAACCCGGGCACGTATTTCCACTGATGGCCCAGCCGGGTGGTGTGCTCAGTCGCGCCGGTCACACGGAGGCGGGCTGTGACCTGGTGCGGCTGGCCGGGCTGGAACCGGCTGCCGTGATTGTCGAGATCCTGAATGAAGACGGCACCATGGCCAGGCGTCCGCAACTGGAAATGTTTGCCCGCGAACATGGTTTGAAGATCGGCAGTATCGCCGACCTCATCAGCTATCGCCTGGAGCACGAAGAATCGGTTGAGCGCATATCAGACGACCAGGTGACGACGGAATTCGGCGACTTCAGGTTGCTGTGCTACGAAGATCACGTGAATCGCAATGTACATCTGGCGCTGGTGCACGGTGAGCCGAACGGCGGCGAGCCGCCGCTCGTCCGCGTGCACTTGCAGGATACGCTTGGCGACGTGCTGGGCATTCGACATCCCAGCCTCGGCTGGCCGTTTCGCTCGGCAATCGAACGGATTACGGCCGAGAAAAACGGCATCCTGCTGCTGCTGCGCTACGACGAGTCGCCGCGGCAGCTGGCCCGCGACGTGCGGCAACTGACAAGGCCAGTGGCTGGAGAAGAGGTATCGGACGGCGCGTCCGTGCTGCGCACCTTTGGCACCGGCGCGCAGATTCTGCGCGACCTCGGCGTGACCCGCATGCGTGTGCTGAGCGCGCCGAAACAGATGCACGCCATTTCTGGATTCGGCCTCGAGGTTGTAGAGTACGTCGACGAACCCCATCCGAACAGGCAACTCGATGCGTAGCATTGAAGGCAATCTCATCGTCGGCGACGCGCGCTTCTGTGTCATAGCCGCTCGATTCAACGACGCTATCGTCGCCCGTTTGCTCGACGCAGCTGTCGATACTTTGAGCCGGCATGGAGCCGACGATTCCCAGGTCCACACCGTGCGTGTGCCCGGCGCCTTTGAACTGCCGCTCGTTGCTCGCGAAGCCGCGCGGGGTCGTCAGTACGACGCAATTATCGCCTTGGGCGCGGTGATTCGCGGGGCAGCCCCGCACTTCGACTATGTGTGCGGCGAGGCGGCCAGCGGGCTCAACCGCGTGTCCCTGGAATTCGGTATCCCGGTGGCCTTCGGGTTGCTGACCTGCGACACCATTGAGCAGGCCGTTGAACGGTCCGGCACGAAAGCCGGCAACAAAGGCATCGACGCAGCGCTGACAGCCATAGAAATGGTCAATCTGCTGCGGCAGTTCAACGCCTGAGCCCCGCATGGCTGTTCGCGGTCGTCACGGAGCACGCAGAATGCTCCTTCAGGCTCTGTACCAATGGCAACTGGCCGGCCATGAACTCGCGGAACTGCGCAACCAGTTTGCCGCGCAACCAGGTTACGATGGCATCGACTGCGAGTATTTCTCTGAACAGCTGCAATGCATCGTCGAAGGTGCGGCGGGCTTCGATGAATCCATCGCGGCGGCAGCCGACCGGCCCGTCGTGCAGCTGGACCCGGTGGAACACGCGGTGTTATGGATCGGTCTGGCCGAGTTGACGAAGCGATCCGACGTGCCGCCCAAGGTTGCCATCAATGAAGCGGTAGAGCTGGCCAAGGAATTCGGCGCCAGTGACAGTCACCGCTACATTAACGCGATTCTCGACTCGGTGGCGCGCAGCCGCGCCTGACTGTGGACGAATTCGAGATCATCCGTCGTTATTTCTCGACGGGTTATCCCGCACGCGAGGATGTTGTGCTGGGCGTTGGTGACGATGGTGCACTGACGCGCCTGCGCGACGGCGAAGAACTGGTTACCGTGACCGATACCCTGGTGGCGGGTACCCACTTTCCGCCGGAGCTGGCCGCCGCAGCGGTAGCGCACCGCGCGCTGGCCGCGAACCTGAGCGATCTTGCCGCAATGGGGGCCGCGCCGCGCTGGTTCACACTCGCGCTGGCTTTACCTGTTGCGGAGCCCGCCTGGCTGGACGCGTTTGCCGCCGGCCTGCGGGAGCTGGCCGGCTGCTTCGACGCGGCGCTGGTAGGCGGCGACACGGTGCGCGGACCGCTGGCGGTGACCATCACGGCGCTCGGTGCCGTGCCGGCCGGTCAGGCCATCGGTCGCAGCGGGGCGGCAAGCGGTGACGGCATTTTCCTGACCGGCACCTGCGGCGATGCCGGATGGACGTGGCAGGCATTGGCGGACGGCCTGGAGTTGGACGCCGACGACCCGGTGCATCGTCGCTTCATGTTCCCTGAGCCGCGCGTGGCTGTGGGTATTGCACTGCGCGGGCTGGCCACTGCAGCTATCGACGTATCCGACGGTCTGCATGTGGACCTGGGCCGCCTGCTGGCCGCCAGCGGTGTGGGCGGCGACGCAAATGTCGAAAGCTTGCCGTTGTCGGCAGCCCTGACAGCGAGGGCGGGAGAGACTCGTGCCCGTGAGCTTGCGCTCTCTGGTGGCGATGACTATGAGCTGTGTTTCACGGTGCCCGCGGACAACGAAGCGCCGCTGCTCGCGATGGCCGCTGACTGGCCCTGCGGGGTGACCCGTATCGGTCAGGTCGGAGTCGGCCGCGGGATGCGGTGGCACCAGGCCGGTGAGCTGCTGGCGGACCCTGCAGCGGGCTTTCGGCATTTTTAAAGTGTTATGTCGCATGATGTGAAATCTTCACTCGCGCGCCAGGTGCTTGCTGATCCGGTTCACTGGCTGGCCTTCGGCTTTGGTGCCGGGCTTGCTCCCGTGGCGCCCGGCACATGGGGTTCTGCCCTGGCCGTCGCGATTTACTGGTGGCTGGCGCCGATCCCGCTGACGATCACTGCAATTGCACTGGTCATTATGTTCATTGGCGGCATCTGGATTTGCGGCGTGAGCGCCAGGCGCCTGGGTATTCACGATCACTCGGGCATCGTCTGGGACGAAATCGTCGGCATGCTGATCGTGCTGATGTTTTTGCCGGCTGAACCGCTGTGGATGGGCGCCGCGTTTCTTGCCTTTCGGCTCTTTGATATCTGGAAACCCTGGCCGATTCGGGACCTGGATCACAGCGTGTCCGGAGGCCTCGGAATTATGCTCGACGACGTACTGGCGGCTGTCTACGCCGCGCTGTTAACAGTCCCGTTACAGCGCTTTCTCGCCGCCCCGTAGTCCGGCCGAAGGGGGCCAGCGCATGGCCGATTCAGCGTTCGCGACACAGAAGATCGTCCTCCCGTCGCTGCCTGAAAAAATCGGCAAGTACCCGATTATCAGGCGGGTGGGTCAGGGCAGTACCGGCGTTGTCTATCTGTCGCACGATCCCTTTTTCGGCCGCGATGTCGCCATCAAGCTCTACGATATCGATCCCGGCGCCGACCCGGCCGAGACTAAGGTTGCGCGCAAGATGTTCTTCAACGAAGCCCAGATGGTGGGCATGTTGCAGCATCCGAATATCTTGCCGATGTATGACGCGGGCGAAGAGGACGGCAAGTACTACGTCGTGATGGAGCACGTGCAGGGCGCACGGACCCTGGGTTCTTACTGTCGCCCGGAACACTTGTTGCCCATTCACGATGTCGTGAAGATCGTCTATACCTGCGCCAAGGCACTGCACTATGCCCACAAGCGCGGGGTTATCCACCGTGATATCAAACCCAGCAACCTGATGCTGACGCGCGACAACGAAGTGCGGGTCATCGATTTCGGTATCGCCATTCTGAAAGACGCCGAGATTTCGAGGATTGAAGGCATTGCCGGGTCCCCGAGCTACATGGCGCCGGAGCAGATCCAGTCGTCGGAGATTACCCCCGCGTCGGATGTCTACTCGCTGGGCGCCGTGATGTACGAACTGCTGACCGGCTTCCGGCCATTTCGGGCCTCGACCCTGTCCCGCCTGCTGAACCAGATCGTGTACGCAACCCCGCCGCCGATTCACCGGCTGCGACCTGACATACCGGAGGACCTGGAGGAAGTCTGCGCCATCGCAATGCAGAAAGATCCAGTTCAGCGTTTCGAAAACGCCGGTGAACTGGCCGCGCGGCTCACCCGCGTGTACCACGGCTTGCGTGACCAGGAAGAGGAGATCGACAATCGCGAGCAGTTCGATCAGCTGCGCAGACTGAGCTTTTTTCACGACTTCTCTGTGGAGGAGATTCGTGAGCTGCGCCGTGCCAGCGAGTGGCGTCAATATCAGCCCGGGGAGGAGATCGTTCGCGAGGGCGAAATCGACGATCGCTTCTTTGTCATCGTGAACGGGCATGTCTCGGTGGAGCGCAACGGGCAGTCTGTCGGCAGCCTCGGTCCCGGCGACTGCTTCGGCGAAGCCAGCTACATGTCGGACGTCAAGCGGACCGCTACCATTCGTGCCGGCTCCGGAGTGGAATTGCTCAGTGTCAGCGCCACCCTCCTGGAGCAGGTCTCAACGGCCTGCCAGCTGCGCTTCACCCGCGTCTTCCTCGATACGCTGATACAGCGCCTGCAGGGGGCTAATAGCCCTTCTACCTGAAGAGCTCCGGGACCCGAAAGAACCCTGCGTTTCCGCAGCCGCTTTCGGCGAATCATCTCCTTCGCTCCAAAATAAGTCGCTCAGGACAAAGCATCGCCAGGAAAGCGGCCCTGCCGCCAACGTCCGACTCAGGAAGGCCTGAAGCGGCTGCAGCAATGAAGGGAGGAAATAAAGATCGCGGCTGAAGCCGCTCCCACGGTTGTGATTAGGAGTCTTCGTCGTCTTCGGGGCTGAACTCGCGGAGTTCTTCCCCTATCAGGACCTCGACTTTTTGCTCGGCCTGGTCCAGCGCCGCCTGGCAGTCGCGGCTCAGTTTCACGCCGCGTTCGAATTGCTGCAGCGACTTGTCCAGGCTTTGTTCGCCGGTTTCCAGCTGCTCGACGATTTCCTCGAGTTCACTCATGGCTTTTTCGAGGTTGACGCGCTTGGGCTTTGAATCTGCCACCTGGAGTGCTCCGAACCGAACGGGACGGGGGAGCCTTGCACAGCGCCCGGCTCCCGGTCAACGCAGCCAGGCTGCGGAAAGCACGGGTTGACCCGACGCACTGGCCGACCTATATTTAGACTGAGTCTAATCACATAGCCGGGCGATCGTCGCCCCCACCAGGAGATAGAGAAGTGGACCTCAAAGGCAGCCAGACCGAAAAAAACCTGAAAGACGCATTCGCAGGCGAGTCGCAGGCCAATCGCCGCTACCTGTACTTTGCAAATAAGGCCGACGTCGAGGGTTACAACGACGTGGCCACCGTGTTCCGTTCTACCGCCGAAGGCGAAACCGGCCACGCGCACGGGCATCTCGACTACCTGGCACACGTGGGTGATCCCGCCACAGGGCTGCCCATCGGCGCTACGTCAAGCAACCTGAAGGCCGCCATTGCCGGCGAAACCCACGAGTACACGGATATGTACCCGGGCATGGCGAAAACCGCCCGCGACGAGAAGTTCGACGAAATCGCCGACTGGTTCGAGACCCTCGCCAAGGCCGAACGTTCGCACGCGAACCGGTTCCAGAAAGCCCTGGATCAGCTGGACGGTTAAAGGCATCCGACGGACGCCCCGCGGTGCGGGGCGTCCGTTTCATGTCCAGCAAACATGGCCAATACACCCACGACCCGCGAGGGTAGCCTGGAAGCGCCCACGCGACACGCCGTAGACTGGCGTTCGCCGGATTTTTACGACGAGAAGTCGCTGTTCACGGAACTGGAACGGGTCTTCGACATCTGTCACGGCTGCCGGCGCTGCTTTTCCCTCTGCAACGCCTTCCCGACCCTGTTCGACGCCATCGACGAGGGAGACACGGGCGAGGTGGACGGCGTTGCGCGCGACGTCTACTGGGATGTCGTCGACCATTGCTACCTGTGCGACATGTGCTACATGTCGAAGTGTCCCTATGTGCCGCCGCATGAATGGAACGTGGATTTTCCGCACCTGATGCTGCGGGCCAAGGCGAAGCGCTTCCGGGATGAAGGCGCGTCACTGCCGGACAGGATTCTGGCGGATACCGACCGGGTTGGCAGCCTGGCGGGTATTCCGGTAGTCGCTGAAGTGGTCAATGCGGTGAACCGCAGCAAGCCTGGTCGGGCGCTGCTGGAAAAGACCCTTGGCGTTGCCGCAGACGCGCCGGTTCCCGAGTATCACAGCCGCAGCGCGCGCAAGCGGCTGGCAAGCCATCAGAGCGGGGCTGTGCCCACAACGATCAATGGCACCCAGGGTCGGGTCGTACTGTTCACGACCTGCTATGGCAACCGCAACCGGCCGGATATCTGTGAAGATCTCATGGCGGTCTTCGAACACAACGGCATCCGTGTGGCCCTGGCAGGGGCCGAACGCTGCTGTGGCATGGCCAAGCTGGAGCTGGGCGACCTGGATGCGGTGGCGGCCGCCAAGGACATCAACGTACCGGAACTGGCGCGGCTGGTGCGCAAGGGCTGGGACATCGTAGCTCCGGTGCCGTCTTGCACGCTGATGTTCAAGCAGGAGCTGCCCTTGCTATTCCCGGAAGACGAGGACGTGGCGCTGGTTGCCAAGGCCTTTTTCGACCCCTTCGAGTACCTGTTTCTGCGCCACAAGGGCGACGGGTTGAAGACCGAATTCTCCAGCGAGCTGGGCAAGATTTCCTACCAGGTGCCTTGTCATCTGCGCGTGCAGAATATTGGGCTGAAGACCAGGGACGTGCTGGCGCTGGTGCCTGGTACCGAGGTCGATGTGATCGAGCGCTGCTCGGGCCACGATGGCACCTACGGCGTGAAGAGCAGGTTCCGGGCTGCATCCCTGAAAATTGCCAGGCCTGTCATGCGCAGGGTCGAGGAAGCGGGGGCCGATCACTTTGTCAGCGACTGCCCGATGGCAGCTGACCAGGTTGCCGGCGGCGTGGACGGGGTTACGGGCGGTCATCCCATTTCGCTGTTACGGCAGGCTTACGGAATTTAGATATGAACAAGTTGCAGCCGGAAGATCTCTACTCGCTCGAAAACTACGCCCGGTTACGGCCCGAATTTCGGGCCCAGGTGCTGGCACACAAGACGCATCGCAAGCTGGCTATCGGCGACCACGTGACGCTGCTGTTTGAAGACCGGTTGACGATGCAATACCAGATCCAGGAAATGCTGCGTGTGGAGCGCATCTTCGAGCCCGAAGAAATTGCCGCGGAGCTCGATGCTTACAATCCGCTGATTCCCGACGGTCGCAACTGGAAGGCGACCATGCTGATCGAGTACCCCGACCCGGAAGAGCGGCACCGGGCTCTCGCGCGCCTGCGCGGCATCGAGGGCCAGGTCTGGGTCCGGGTGGAAGGTTGCGACCCGGTCATGGGGATTGCCGATGAGGACCTGGACCGGTCGAACGACGATAAGACCTCGGCGGTGCACTTCCTGCGCTTCGAGCTCACCAATGGCATGATCGCCGCGCTGCGGGACGGTGCGTCGCTGACCGCAGGATGCGGCCACGAGGCCTACACGGGCACCGCCCGCGTTTCCGAGGCAGGCCGAGAATCGCTGATCGCCGACCTGGACTGACGCTCGCCCCCCGAGCGCCGGGATTGACGAATTTCCCGAAGCGTCTAACATGCACCCGTTGTTGTGCGCGCCGTTGCCTGGAGACAGGCCGCGGCTAACCGGGTTCATCATTCAATGAGTCGCAGCTATGGCGCCGCTGACATCGAGGTGCTCAGCGGTCTCGATCCTGTTCGGCGTCGGCCGGGCATGTATACCGACACGTCTCGGCCAAATCACCTGGCCCACGAGGTGATCGACAACAGCGTCGACGAGGCAATTGCAGGGCACTGCAAACGCATCGACGTGAAACTCCACAAGGACGGGTCCCTGGAGGTTGCCGACGACGGCCGGGGCATGCCGGTGGATAAACACCCCACCGAGAAGATCCCCGGCGTTGAATTGATCCTTACGCGCCTGCACGCCGGCGGCAAATTTTCCGGCAAGAACTACGAATATGCCGGCGGTCTGCATGGGGTCGGCGTGTCGGTGGTGAATGCGCTGTCGAAGAATCTCGAAGTCTGGATCCGTCGCGACGGCAAGGAATATAACCTGAGTTTCCGCGGCGGCAAGAAGGTCGGCAAGCTCGACGTGGTGGGCAAGGTCGGCAAGCAGAACACCGGCACGACCATCCGTTTCTGGCCGGATCCGAAGTACTTCGATTCCAACAAGATTTCGTTGCCGCAACTGAAACATGTATTGCGCGCGAAGGCGGTCTTGTGTCCGGGGCTGATGATTCGCCTGCGCGTGGAGAAACCTGCCGAGACCGTCGAGTGGCAGTATGAAGGGGGGCTGGAGCAGTACCTGCTCGAATCCACCGACGGCGCTGCGCTGTTGCCGGAAGCCCCCTTCGACGGCAGCTTGCGGGGTACCCGCGACGAGGTGGAGTGGGCAGTCGCCTGGACCGGCGAGGGCGCACCGGGGGTAGCGGAGTCTTACGTGAACCTGGTGCCGACGGCCCAGGGCGGCACCCACGTGAACGGTTTTCGCAGCGGCTTGACCGAGGCCCTGCGCGAGTACTGCGACTTTCGCAGCCTGTTGCCCCGCGGCGTGCGCCTGGCGCCCGAAGACGTCTGGGACGGCGTCGTCTACGTGCTGTCTGTGAAGACCCGGGATCCACAGTTTTCCGGCCAGACCAAGGAGCGACTGTCATCTCGTGAGGTCGCTGCCTTCGTATCCGGCGCCGTCAAAGACGCTTTTGGCATCTGGCTGAATCAGTATCCGGAGACGGGCGACCAGATTGCGCAGCGCGCCATCGCCGCCGCCCAGAAGCGCCTGAAAGCCGGCAAGCAGGTGGCCCGCAAAAAGATTACCTCCGGGCCGGCGCTGCCGGGCAAGCTGGCCGACTGCAGCGCATCCGAGCCCGAACGGTGTGAGCTGTTCCTGGTAGAAGGCGATTCCGCCGGCGGATCCGCAAAGCAGGCGCGAGACCGGGAGTTCCAGGCGGTACTGCCCCTGCGCGGCAAGATCCTGAACACCTGGGAGGTCGATCAGGGCGAGCTCATGGCTTCCCAGGAGGTCCACAACATCAGCCTGGCGCTCGGTATCGAGCCCGGCTCGGACGATTTGTCCAACCTGCGATACCACAAGGTGTGCATCCTCGCTGACGCAGACAGCGACGGGCAACACATAGCGACGCTGATCTGCGCGCTGTTTGCGCGGCACTTCCCGAAACTGGTGCGCGACGGACATGTCTACGTCGCCATGCCGCCGCTGTACCGTATTGACCAGGGTAAGAACGTTCACTATGCGCTGGATGAGGGGGAGCGGCAGGGCATCCTGGAGCGTATCGAGGCGGAGAATCTGAAAGGGAAGGTGAACGTGCTTCGCTTTAAGGGGCTGGGCGAGATGAACCCCACGCAGCTGCGCGAGACCACCATGGCGCCCGACACCCGGCGCTTACTGCAGCTGACGATCGCCGGCAGTGACAAGACCGAGCAAACGCTGGACATGTTGTTGGCAAAGAAGCGCGCCCGCGACCGGCGCGAGTGGCTGGAAACCAAGGGCAACCTTGCGGCTGTATGAGCAGGGCCGCGTACGAGCAACAATGAGCAAACAGAACCAACTGGATTTTGAAGGCGTCGAGCAACGGCCGTTGCGGGAATTTACCGAGCAGGCGTACCTGGACTACTCCATGTACGTCATTCTCGACCGGGCCTTGCCCCACCTGGCCGACGGGCTAAAGCCCGTGCAGCGGCGCATCGTTTATGCGATGAGCGAACTGAGTCTTGGCGCCGGCGCGAAGCCGAAGAAGTCGGCGCGTACGGTGGGTGACGTGATCGGCAAGTTCCATCCCCACGGCGACGGTGCCTGCTACGAGGCCATGGTGCATATGGCCCAGGGCTTCTCCTACCGTTACCCGCTGGTTGACGGCCAGGGCAACTGGGGCTCGACAGACGACCCGAAGTCCTTCGCGGCGATGCGCTACACGGAAGCGCGTCTCACGCCCTATGCAGCCGTGCTGCTGGCGGAGCTTGGCCAGGGGACGACGGACTGGGTGCCGAACTTCGACGGCACGCTGCAGGAGCCGTCGCTCTTGCCGGCACGTTTGCCGAACCTGTTGCTGAACGGCGCCAGCGGTATTGCAGTGGGTATGTCCACCGATGTGCCGCCGCACAACCTGCGCGAAATCGTGAAAGCGCTGGTGCAGCTGCTTGATGATCCGAAAACCACGCTGGCCAGCCTGTGCCGGCACGTGCCCGGCCCGGACTTTCCCACGGGTGGCGAGATCGTCACACCGAAAGCTGAACTGCGCAAGATTTACAAAGACGGCACCGGCACATTGCGGGTGCGGGCAACCTGGGAGACAGAAGAAGACGTCATTATCGTGAACTCGCTGCCGCACCAGGTTTCCGGCAGCAAGGTGCTGGAGCAGATTGCCGCCCAGATGCGCGCGAAGAAATTGCCGATGGTGGACGATCTGCGCGACGAATCCGACCACGAAAACCCGACGCGGCTGGTCATCATGTCTCGCTCGTCGCGGGTCGACGTTCAGCAGTTGATGGATCACCTGTGCGCCACTACCGACATGGAACGAACCGTGCGGGTGAATCTGAACGTCATCGGGCTCGACGGGCGACCGGCCGTACGCGACCTGAAAGCCTTGCTGGCAGAGTGGCTGAAATATCGCACTGACACGGTCACACGCCGACTGAACTACCGGCTGCAAAGGGTTCAGGAGCGTTTGCACATACTCGACGGGTTGCTGATCGCTTATCTGAAAATCGACGAAGTGATTCGAATCATCCGCAAGGAAGGCGAGCCTAAACCGGTGCTGATGAAGCGTTTCAAGCTCAGTGATACCCAGGCCGAGGCGATCCTCAATCTGCGTTTGCGGCACCTGGCGAAACTCGAAGAAGTAAAAATACGCGGCGAGCAGAAGGAGCTGGCTGCCGAGCGCGATTCGCTGCAGAAATTGCTGCGCAGCAAAGCGCAGTTGCGCAAGCTCATTCGCAGTGAACTGCTGGAACTGGCCGAGGAGCATGGCGACGCGCGGCGTACGCGGATCATCGAGAGGGCCCCGGCCCAGGCCATCGCGGAGACCGAACTCGTGTCCAGCGAGCCAGTCACCGTGGTGCTGTCGGCGCGTGGCTGGGCGCGGGCGGCGAAGGGCCACGAGATCGATCCGCAGGCCCTTAGCTACAAGTCCGGAGACGAGTTCCTGTGCGCGGCACGCGGCCGCAGCAGCGAACTGGCCGTGTTCATGGACAGTACCGGCCGCGCCTATTCGCTGCCTGCGCACACGCTGCCGTCGGCCCGGGGCCAGGGAGAACCGCTGTCGGGGCGGCTGAATCCACCTGACGGCGCCAGTTTCTGCGGCGTGATGATTGGTACGCCGGAGTCGCGCTGGCTGGTGGCCAGCGACGCAGGCTACGGGTTTTTTGTGTCGCTAGGCGAACTGCATTCACGCGCCCGCGCGGGTAAAGCGTGTCTGCGCGTCCCGGCGGGCGGCAGCGTCGTGGTGCCGGCTCCGGTGCTTGGCGACGAGTTTCCGGGCGAAAGTTGGGTGGCCGCCGCCAGCAACCTCGGCAGGCTGCTCATGTTCCCGGCCGAAGAGCTCCCGGCGATGGCCCGGGGCAAGGGCAACAAGGTGCTGGGCATACCTGCGGCGAAGTTCAGGTCTGGTGAAGAGCGCATGGTTGCGATGACCGTGCTGGGTGAAGAAGACGCCCTGGAAATTATCAGCGGCGGTCGGCGCATGTGCCTGAAAGCGACGGAGCACGAGAAATACATCGGCAACCGCGGCCTGCGGGGGAGCCTGTTGCCGCGCGGGTGGCGGAAGGTCGAGAGACTCGCGGTCGCGGTGCCGTGAAGTGAATTGAATCAGCCGGCGCGTTTCCGCTGCGGATCCTGCAGCGCGTCGGTGTCCTCGTCTGCCTCGTCTTTTTCCGCAATCACCTTTTTCAGGGCGTCCTGATCAATGATCTGGCTGGCTGTCAGCTCTTCGTTAAAGTCCCGCTCCAGCAGCGACAGCGCCTGTTGCAGCGTGTCCGGCAACTGCGAGTCATCCACGTAATCTTCACTCAGGCCCTGCAGCTCCATTCCCTCGGTGGCATCCCCGTCGGTTATCAGGCCTTCCAGGCCAACGTTGGGCGCGCCCAAGGTGGCATCGTCGAGTTCGTCATCCGCGTCCGCAAAGCGTGGCATGTCGGCAGTCGGGGCGAGGGCACTCGCGTCGGGGTCTGCGTCCATGCCCGCGAATACTTCCACCGGCAGGTCCGGTTCCCCAGGCAGGTCCGACAAGTCGTCGGCGAACAGTTCTGCCATGTCGGGTTCCACCGTGGGGTCGAAGACCGCTTCGGGCATGGCCACCGTTTCAGCCGTTGGCGCCGGGTCTGAGGCGCTACCAGGCTGCCCGATGCCGCGCATCGATGCCGTTTGCCCAACACCCGGCATTTCCGCGGTTGGGGCGATGCTGGGCATTTCCGCTGTCGGGGCAATGTCAGGCATTTCCGCCGTCTCGGCAGTTTCTGCCGTTGCGGGAATTCCAGGAGCCTCGGCTGTCTCCAGTTCGTCGAGTTCCGGCTCGTACTCGCTGTCGGGCGGGGCGAAGGGGGCGGCAAAATCCGCCGACTTGTCAGTGACCGGTCCGCCGGTTGCCGCAGCCGTCTGTTCGGACTCATTGACCTCGACAATATATGTCTGCTCAGCCGGCGGCCCCACGGCCAAGGCCTCGGCATGCAGGCCTTCCTCGGTCTTCAGCCATTCGTCCGTATCGGCGTAAGTCTGTTCTGCCGGCGCAATAGCAGGTGCGGCGCGGCTGCGGGCAAAGAGGTTGCTGAGGCCTTCCAGCAGTCGCGACCGCAGCAGCAGGATGCTGAGGCCGAGGCCGAGCAGCAGGCCCATCAACACGGCCAGCAGGGGGTTAACCTGGCTCGACTGGCGTGGTGCGAAGCTTATCGGCGGCGGGGGCTCAACCGCAGCCGCTGCCTCTGGCTCCAACTCGCGGCCCGTAACTTCATCGGCGAAGGGGCTGCCACTGGTGGGCGGCAGCACGATGTCCTTCGACACGTCTACAGTTTCGTCGACGTTTGAGAGGCTGTCCGCTGCGGGTTGGGCGCCTGGCTCAGCGTCCAGGCTCGGTGTCGTGGCGGCCGGAGCCGACCGGGCTTCGCGCAGTGCCTGTTGGACCGCTGCGATTTCCGCTTCAACGGCCGCGACGCGGGCTGCCGCTTCAACGGCCGCGACACGGGCTGCCGCTTCAGCGGCAAGCGCGAGCTCCCGCGGTGCAACGGGCGCACTCGGCGCGGGCTCACCCGCGGTGGCCGCCAGCTTGCCGGGCACCGGGATCGTGATTTCAAAGCCGAGCTTGATCAGGTCCGGGTTACCGGCAATGAACGCGCGGGGGTTTGCCGCGAAGATCTTCTCTGCGAGCTGCCAGGTAGTGTTGGGCGCGCGGCCTTCGACACGTGCGGCGATCGTCGACAGGGTGTCGCCTTCGCGGACCCGGTAGCGCTGGCCGGCCGGGACCGGGTCCCGCGTGGCGGCCAGCCGGCCCGAGCGGCGGGGGGCTGACCCGGAGCCGGGGTTGTCGCGAACGGTCACACCGGCGTTGCCTTGGAGGGGGGCGGTGGTGGCTGCTCGGCTAGTGGCCGGTAGCGCCATTCCCGGCAGATCGAGCATGAGCACGTAGTGGCGCATGATCTTCGGGAGTCCGGGACAGTCGACCTGCAGCGTTAATTCATAAAGCGGTTCGTACAGGGGTTGCCGGGTCGTCACTTCAAGATCGAGCATGCCGGGCCCGGTGGTCTCGGGAGACCGAACCCGGGTACCTGTCGGACTGCGGAGCTGGCTGCCGGGCCGTACCGGGGTGGTCACGCACCCTGGCCGGACGATTTCGCCTGCACTCAGGCGCATCGGCACCGTTGCGCGGAGCGGTTCGCCGAGGGCTGAGGTGGTGCGGGCTTCGCCCAGGCCAACCGCATTGACGACGCCTGGCGCCATGGTCAGCAAGGCGATGCCGCCCATCACCGCGGAGCGGGCGACGGGGCCTACTACTGATGCCGATGCCTGGCTGGCGCATGATGGCCTGGCCAGCAATCGGCGCACGGCGCGGGCGAGTTCAGAGCTTTGAGGTGCGCTACCCATGCAAATTCCACACTGTCGAAGTCGGTCCGGGCACTACTGCCCTCATAGGAACCAAGCTAATGCCGGGCAGGGTTGTCAGGATACGAAAAGGTTCTCGTTTCGGGCCTACCGACCCGGTCGCAGCGCGCTTTATGTCAAGACTGAGAGGCATGTCACGATTCTGCGAGGCTCAATTTCAGGGCGGGGACATTCAGAGTGTCCTCCAGGACCACGCCATGCAGCTGCGTGTAATTGCCCTGAATGTGGTCAATTCCAAGTTGCCAAAGCACGGCCATGGTGTTCGCGTCTTCCACACGCTCGGCAATGGTGCGTATCCCGGTTTCCTTCGCAATCTTGGTCAGTTCGCCAACCGCATTCTTTGCGTCCTTGTCCCGGTGCAGCCCCTGCATCAGGCTGCCGTCGATCTTCATGTAGTCCATCGGCACGTGCCTGATGATCTGCGCCGAATCTCGCCCGGTTCCAACGTGATCGATTGCAAACAGAAAGCCGGCCTGGCGCAGTTTTTCAGCCAGTTGTTTCGCTTGCTTGAGCTGCTGGGCGACCACTTCTTCCGCCACCTGGAAGCAGATCTGTTCGGGCCGAATGCAATTCTGCTGCTGTCGCGCCTGCAGCCAGTCCAGCAGGGTCGAGTCAATTACAGAGTCGCGGGACAGTCTCACGAAGACAAGCTGGGGCTGTTTGGCTGCGCAGAAGGAGAAAGATGCGCCTATCACCCAGCGATCGATGCTCTTGACCATGCCGGCACGCTCCGCGGCAGGCAGGAATTCGCTGGGCAGCACCAGCTGGTCCTGTTCGTCGAGCAAGCGGACCCGGGTGTCGAACGCACCGTCGATTTCTTCGGTCAGGCCGGTCACCGGCTGATGAACCAGGCGCAGGCGGTTTTTCATCAGGGCGTGCCGCAGGCGCTGTACCCATAATTCGTCCGTTTGGCGGGTGCGTATCGAAACACTGCCATCCTGCGTCACCTGTACCCGGTTGCCGCCTGCGTTGCGGCCGGCACGGCAGGCTTTTTCGGCGTCTTCGAGCAGCTCGGCGACTGACTCGAATTCACGATCGATTTCGGTCAGTCCAATGGTGCAGGTCAGTGAAGTGGATTGCTGCTCGACTTCGAACACCTGTTCGGACACGTTCTTCAGGACTTTCTGTGCCCACATGGCCGCGTCGTTGATCGTGCCTCGCTCCAGCAGGGCCACGAACATCGTGCCGCCGAAGCGCCCGTAGACATCTGCAGGCTGCATGAACTCCCGGAGCGCTTCGGCCAGCCGCATCAGCAGGGCCTCGGTCGCCAGTAGTCCGATATCGTCGTGTACCCGCGAGAAATTGTCCGGACGGATATACACCATGGCCCGCGTGCCGCCCCCGAGGGGTTCTTTAAGCCGCTCCTCAAGGCGCTCGAGGAAATAGTGGCGGTGATAAAATCCCGTCGACGGATCCTTGAAGACCGCCTGCTCGAGGAGTTCTGCCGGGCTTTCGCCGGCATTAACGTTGGCGGGCACGATGACGCGCACCGCCGGGTCGCCATCGATGGAGGTTTTCTCGAGCTGCACTTCCAGGGGCAGTTCGGCACCGTCGGCCTTGATAGCGGCGACGCCCAGTTTTTCGTCCTGCCACTTGCCCCTCAGACACGCGACGAGGGCACCTTTCAGCGCGCTCTGATCCGACGGCCGGAACATGTCCATGACCGGGAGGCCCTCCATGGCATCGGCCTCTTCATAGCCGAACAAGCCGGCCCAAGCGCTGTTGAAGGCGACAATGATGCCTTCCTGTACGTCAGCGATAGCCTCTGACGCGCCTTCCATCAGATCACGCAGCTCCCTCTTGTACGTCGATGCGGATGACAGAACGCCGTCCAGTGCGGTGCGCAGGCGGTGAGCCTGCAGCTCGCGTTCCACCACTGCGAGGAATCGGTTGCGGTGCACGAGGGATACGACGTCGCGGGCACCGCTCTCCATGGCCGTTGCAATGACCTGTTCGTCGACTTTGCCGCTGACCAGCAGCAGCGGAGGAGGCGTGGCGTGGACAAGGATGCGGGCGGCGATGTTGGCTGGGTCGAAGCCGGGTTCGTCGGCGAACACCATGATCATTTCGGGCCCGTGTTCTACGAGCACTTCATCCAGCAGGTTCGGTTGATCGAGGCGTATGCAATGCGCCGGGTGTCCGCCCTCGCGCAGCACAGTGTTGACCGCAGACAGGTTCTCGTCGCTGTTGGTCAGGACAACAATGGGTACTCCCACTGAGTCGTTCAAAGCCAGCCCCTTTAAATCGCGCATTGGTTGTCAGACGCGCAGCGATTGCCCTAAACCGCCGCAGGGGGACTGTAGGCGAGGTGGCACCCGGATTATGTGACTCGTATCTGACTTATTTGGTCGTTGCGGCTTATGTCAATGTTAGAGAGGGACCTTGGCTTGCGCGCCGGCCAACTCGCGCACCAGCCGCGGCACCAGGTAGCCGGGCAGGACTGCTGCGGCCGCCGCGAAGCATGCGCGGGCCTGGGTATCGCTGACGGCAAAGTGAGCGGCACCGGCAACCGGATCGAGCTGGTGCAGGTAGTAGGGGAGCACGCCCGCAGCGAACAGCGCCTCCGACAGCCTGACCAGTGCGTCCGCGGAGTCATTGACTCCGCGCAACAGCACCGACTGATTAAGAACTGCGGCAGAGCAGTCCCGCAGCCCGGCCACTGCCGCGGTGACGGCGGCGTCGATTTCGTTAGCATGATTGCAGTGAAGCACGGTGACCAGCGGTTTGGTCAGCGGTTTGAGGGTCTGCAAAAGTTCGGCAGTGACGCGTTCAGGTAACACGATCGGTGTGCGCGTATGCAGCCGAATGCGCTGCACGTGCGGAATCGTATCCAGCGCCTGCAACAGCAAACCGAGACGCCGGTCGGACAGGCTCAACGGGTCGCCGCCGCTGAGAATGACTTCGCGGATGCTCGTGGTGTTGCGCAGCTCGTTCAGCGCCTGGCCAAAGGTCCCGTCCGGCAGATTGTCCTGGTACGGAAATGATCGGCGAAAGCAGTAGCGGCAG
>CAMYJV010000015.1:33858-35699 GCA_947258805.1 uncultured Gammaproteobacteria bacterium
GTCATGCGGGTCGCCGCGTCGCATGCGCCTGGCATAGCTGCGTGGCACCCGCAGCGGGAAATCCGGGATTGACGGGTCGAGGTCGGCAGCATCCAGACCGAGATCTTCCAGCAGCTCTTCCCGCCGCGTGTAGGCGGCGGCCATGGCCCGCTGCCAGGCCGCGGCCCCGATTGCTTCACGCGCAACGCTCACCGTGTTCAGTCACTCCTGGCCCGCTGGCGGTCCGGCGCGCGGACGCTACAATAGCGCCCGCCGCTCTGCGGCCATTCCAGGCCGGGCGCCTTCGACACACTTCCGGAAGTATTGCATGACCAGTTACAGCACCAGTGAATTCCGCGCAGGCCTGAAAATTCTGATCGACGGCGATCCGTGCACCATCGTCGAAAATGAATTCGTGAAACCCGGCAAGGGCCAGGCATTCAATCGGGTCAAGATTCGCAACCTCAAGACCGGGCGCGTGGTGGACCGAACCTATAAGTCTGGTGAAAGCCTTGAAGCGGCCGATGTGATGGAAACGGATTTGCAGTACCTCTACAACGACGGTGAGCTGTGGCATTTCATGGACCAGAAAAGTTTCGAACAGATTGCCGCCGGCGATGCCGCTGTCGCCGATGCGAAACAGTGGCTGAAAGAGCAGGATGTCTGCCAGGTGACGCTGTGGAACGGCCAGCCATTGCTGGTTGCGCCGCCGAACTTTGTCGAGCTGAAGATCGTGCAGACGGATCCCGGGCTGCGCGGTGATACGGCGCAGGGCGGGGTAAAGCCCGCGGAGCTGGAAACGGGCGCCGTGGTACGCGTACCGCTGTTCATCGAGGAAGGGGAAGTGATTCGCGTGGATACCCGCTCGGGTGAATACGTGTCGCGAGTTAAATAGCGCCGCTCTCAGACCGGAAAACTGACGACATCCTCGAGCCGGTCGCAGCCCAGGCTCAGCATCACTACCCGGTCGAAGCCCACGGCCACGCCGCAGCAGTCGGGCAGACCGGCCGCCAGCGCGGCCAGCAACGCGGTGTCCGGCAGCACGTCCGGCAGGCCGGTGCGGCGCCGCTGGTCGCGGTCGGCGGCGATGCGCCGCTGCTGTTCGTCTGCATCGGTAAGCTCCCGGTAGCCGTTGGCCAGTTCAACGCCGCGCCAGAAAACCTCGAATCTTTCTGCCACAAGCCCGTCAGCGGGATCGATTCGTGCCAGGGCAGCCTGGGTGGCCGGATAGTGGCTGAGCACCGTCAGCGCATCGGCCGGCAACCGCGGTGCAATAACGTGACTAACCAGCAAGTCGAGCCAGTCGTCCCGGTCATCCGGCAGGTCCGGCAGCGCCGATTGCGTCAGCCGTTCGGCGCAAACGCGCAGCTCCGCCACGCTGGCCGTTATCGGATCCAGCCCGGTGAACTGCAGAAAGGCATCCCGATAGCGCAATGTGGGGGCGACGACGGGAGCCGGTCCTGCCACTGCAGCGACAGTCCGGATCAGCGCGCAGCTTTCCGCGGCCATGGCCGGCAGGTCGATGCCGCGCCGGTACCATTCCACCAGCGTGAATTCCGGCTGGTGGTGACGGCCGTGTTCACGGTCGCGGTATGCCTTGCCCAGCTGGTAGATGTCCGGGCTGCCCGCCGCCAGCAGCCGTTTCATGCCGAATTCCGGCGAGGTGTGCAGATACAGTGGCGCGCCGCGCGACGCCTGCGCAGCCACCCGGATGCTGGCGATGTGCGGGTCGGTCACCGTCGCTGGTGCGAGGGCGGGGATATCGACTTCGCGCACCTTCAGGGCCCGGAAGAACTCGCGCGCGGCGGTGAGCATAGCTGCCCGCGCAGCGAGCACGTCGAGGCTCGCCGTCGGTTGCCAGC
>CAMYJV010000016.1 GCA_947258805.1 uncultured Gammaproteobacteria bacterium
GCAAACAACTATGCCGGCAGTTATCCGCATCCGCATGACTACTTCTCCACATCCAGTTCGCGCTTGGTTGAAATCACCAAGCGCACCAATTCGTATTCGTAAGGCGACCCGGTCTCGAAGTAGCGGAACGCAACCCGGTCGCGGTTATCGAGCACCTCCAATATGGTGCGTGCCGCTTTGCGCTCAGCCGTATATCCGTCGTCGTCGCTCAGCAGCTGGTCCCACAGGTAACCCCGCAGCAGCCAGTCCGGAATCTCGCCAATCGCATCCCGCAGATTGCTGGGGCCTGCTAGTGGCAGCACCAGGTAAGGTCCCTGGCCGACACCCCAGCGACCCAGCGTTTGCCCGAAGTCCTCCTGGTATTTTGGAATTTCCAGGGCGGTGGCTGCATCAATGGTACCCAGCAGCCCGAAGCTCAGGTTGGTGGCCACCCGCAAGGTAGTCTGCGACGCCTGGACCGGGCGGAATTGCAGGAGCTGGTTGGCGAATGTCACCACATCCTCGAAGGTCGAGAATATGTTGCGAATACCGATGCGTATGGGTGACGGAAAGATGAACCGGTAGCCGCGCACTGCAGGCAGCAAAACCCACCTGTCAACGTGCGAATTGAAGTTGTAGATCCGGCGGTTCAGCCCTTCCCACGGATCGTTGGCTTCGGACAGGGGTTGCACGCCCGGGTCAATTATCCGCTCACCGATGAACAGGGGCTCTTGCGGCTCGCCGTCATAGACCAGCTTGGTGCTGCAACCACTCAGCATCGCCACCGCCAGCAGCAGCATGGCAACCAACGGGCGGCTCGTTTGCCGGACCTCGGCCCGAGCGTTCTCGTTCCTGGTGATCATTGCCAGCCCTCCGTGAAGAACTTGACAACGTTCTGGACGTTCTCCCAATACGGCAGGTTACCGAGGTGGCCGCCGGTAGGATAGATGATGGCCCGCTCGCCGAAGGTGGCAGGGAAGAAATCGATCTCGCCGGGATCGAGAATGATGTCGTCACGGTTGTGCACGACACCGATGTACTCGGACTCTCCCAGCAACCCCTTGATGGATTTCCGGCTCTGCAGCTCGGCCAGCTCACCGCGGGTCAGCGACGGCTGTTCGCGCTGGTAGAACGGGAAATACATCTCGTGGTAGAAGTCCGTGAAGCCGGTACGCGTCGTGACCTGCAGGAACGGTGTCAGCGAACTGATCCGCGTCGCCGTCGCATTCGCCGGGATCGCGAAACCGGAATTCGTCACGATGTCCGACGCGGTGATCAGGTTACTCGCGGCAATCCTGAACGCGGCTCCCACAAGGCCCGCCAGTTCGTCGGGCCCCGGCGGGTTAGCCTTGAAGACATTGAAGAACAGGGTCTCGTCGAAGGCCACCGTATCTGACTCCTGGTAGGTCGCACTCACCTGGTCAACGAGCCCGCGAAAAAACTGCGGGAAGTTGTCGATACCGCCGGGCACGCTCTGGATCATCCGGTCCAGTCGCGACACCGAGTTGTACAGTGACACCGGCGGGTTGATCATCAGGACCCGCGAAAAATCAAAGGCTCCCTCCTCTTTGTCCAGCCGCGCGACGAAGGCAGAGTTGATGCCGCCGAGACTGTAGCCAGTGAGGTAGAAATCCGTGATCTTCTTGTCCGCATCGAGTTTCTCCCGCACTGCCTTCATGACCACGTACAGGTCTTTCGCGTCCACGGTCAGGTTGCCGGGCACGCCGGTACTGCCGGCCGCGGTAATGAAACGGGTGTGGGTGGGCGATGCGAGACCGACCACGTGCATGCCCGCATCGTAGAGCGCCCGCATCAGCGTCTGGTTGTGCGCGGTGTTGTGCGCGCCCCCGGTACCCGCAATCACGAAAACCAGCGGGGCCGGCTTGCGCTGCAGTCGATACAGAAAGGCAATGCGCGCGTTGTACCAGAGCGCATCCGGAATCTCGCGATCGACAGTCTTTTTCAGGTAGCCGGTCTTCAGCCTGACATTGGACGTCTTCGCCCGTAATTCCGGAACCGGCACCCCGACCACGGTCGCCGTAAAGGGTTCCGGAACGGGATAGCCGTAGGTCGACGCGTGTTCGGTCGCATTCGCCGACGGGAATAGCCAAACCGCGGCCACTATCAAGGCCATGCGCCAGTGCATCATTGGTCTCTCCCCTGTTGAGACGCCGCTGTCAGGCCCGGGGGACGGGTCGACCGTGCGACTTTGCCGTGCGTGCCCCGATGCCATCTCGTTGATTGTTAACGCTGCGCGGGCAGTAAAGCAGGCACAGGCCAGCGGGTCAATGGCCATGGTGCCCGCCTGCCGTATGCCCCTACCCGTGCGCCAGCCATTGGGCGCCAAATGGCAGATTGCGGAGCATTACCCGGCGGTCTGCAATCCGTCCCGGCCCGAACTACACGGCTGTGACGCCGGACCGCGGACGGGTGAACCACGCCATCACCATTACCATCAGGATCCAGCTGAAGCCGTCGGAGAAAATCATCATCAGCTGGTAACCGTAGTGAAAGTCCGACCAGACGATGTCGGCAAAGCGCGGGTAAGCGGTGTAAGCCATGCCGAAGGTCGAGCCGATGGCCACGTGGCTCCAGTAGTCGGTGGTGTAACGGTTCAGTAACAGCATCGCGAGCCCGATTAGGGCGCCGATGACCATGCCGTTAAATGTGCCGATGAAGATCTTCAGCGGCGAGGCTTCCGGGGAGCCGTCCTGCCGGATGTACACGGTGGCGATGGGACCCTCCGCGCGCATCTGCGCGCGGACTTCGTCACCCGCGGCGCGGCCGGGCAGGATGTAGGTGCCCGTCTCCGGAAAGTGCTGCCGCAGCGCAGCACCCGCGGCGATATCGTCGCGGGTCTCGGAGACCGCGTAGTAAGGCACCGGGCTGACCACATAGAACACGACGCTCCAGGCCCAGCTGACGACGGCGACCAGGAAGGCGCCCAGCAGAAAACGCAGCATTGTCTCAACTCCGGAAATAGATTGAATTGTGCACGGATTTGCACCGGCAGGGCGCAGGCTTATACTCTGACACAGGGATCGGGGCACATTAACAATGAAAATAATAGGCGCGCCCGCCCTGGGGCTAGCGCTATACCTGCTTGCCGGCTGTTCCGGCGGGGGCAGCGGCGGCACGACCAGTCCTGTGGCTGCCAGGATCGATGCCGGCAACACGCTGATCGTGGCCACGGCCACGATGTCCGCGCTGGCAAGCGCCGAGGACATTGGGGCAGTCGACCAGCTGCTTGATGGCCTGGGCAAACGGCCCGCAGGCCCAATGCAGGCGCAGGGCCTGCCAACCGCTGCCGGGCTCACGGCAGGCCCGGACGGCTCTGTCCAGGATCGCTGCCGGGTTGCTCAGCTCAGCGCCATTGTGACCTGGGATGACCCGGATGTGCTGCGTTTGGAGCACCGCCTGGCACGCGGCGACAGCTTCAGCATCAACTTTTCCGATTGCCGGCTGGCCGCAGAACGTCTGTACTCCGGCAGGCTGGATGTCCGGGTGGATCGCTTTGCCGGCACGCTCGACAGCAACAACGTGGAATACCTGTATTCCTCGGCCTTGCGCGACTTGCGAATCGCGTCGGCGAACACGAGCTATGTCGCGAATGGCGACATGCAGATGTTCTTCGGTTCCACGAGCTTCCCACTGGTATTCGCCGCGCTTTCGGGCCAGCGCCTCAGCATTGACACCGATGGCGAGTCGGCAACCCTGCGCGACTATGACCTGGCTAGTGAAGGCGTATTGCTGGAGACGCCGGATATGCCTGGCAGCGCCGATACGATCTACGACGGCTTCCTGTCGAGTTCAAAATTCGCGGGCGAAGTTCGCTTCCAGACACAGCTGCCCTTCCGCACGAACGGGCAATCCGCTGCGGAACCCTCCCAGGGCCGGATCCACGTATTTGGCGCCGACGGCGCGGTCCTGCAATTGACCGTTGCCGGCGGCGACGTGCAACTGGAACTGGACGCTGACGGCGACGGCCGCTATGAGCACAAGGACAGCGTGACCTGGGTGGCCCTGACGGATACGGGTTAGCGCCGCGCGCCGCGCCCCGTCGGTACCTTGAACGAGGACGGCTCCCAACCCTCATAGTCTGGGTTCTCCGGCGGGACGTCCAGCGCGTAGGCCTTCCAGGTTTCCACCCGGGCATTGCTGGGTTCCCACCCCTCGGGAATCTCCAGGAACTCCGGCGCATTCTTTTCTATATAGGCCAGCACTTTCGGCGGCACGTCCTCTGTGCCCGGCAATCCCTTGTGGCTGAACATGCGCCCGAACAGCGAGCCATCAGCGTAGGGCGTGCCGCCCATCTCCATGAACGGCCAGAACTGGGATATCCGCGAGAAGCCCGCGACCATCCGCACCGTGGGATCGTCCCGATCCTCCAGCTGCTCGCGTGAACACTGGAACGTGAAGTGTTCCGACGGCGAGATGCGCGGGCCGCTAGAAGACCGCGGCCAGCCCGCCGGTGTGACCGGGTTCGTGTATTCGTGGGTGTAGTCCCATGACAGCAGCATGTCGTCGCCGTAGGAGTGGAACGGCAGGATGAAGGGGTAACGGCCCTCTGCGTTCGGGAACACGGTGCCTTCGTTCATCAGGGTCGGCGAGTCTCCTTCGACACCGAAGAAGAACTGCGGTATTTCCTTGCCAATTTTGCCCACCAGCTTCGGGTTGTAGAAGTGATAGACCTCGACGGTCTTGCCGGTGAAAGGATTGTCCCAGGTTTCCAGGATGTCGCCGGTCTCAAGGTCGGTGAAGTAACCGGTCTCCCGCGACTTGACCCAGAGATCGCCGTTTTCGTCCTGCCTGGCGAGCAGCACACCGGTGCCCGTGTAGCCAAATACCGGCACCATCCTGTTGTCACCGATGCGCGCGTACATCAGTCCGTGGAAACCACCGATCACGGGCTCGTCATAACCGGCCCAGATCTTGCCGAAGGCATAGAGATTGTCGACGGGATCCGCGTAGTCGAGCCGGGCACTCTTCGGCGGTGGTGGCCGGTGACCGGTGGCACCCGCAGGCAGCGCAGCGGTGGCGGCAGCGCCGGCAGCGAGGCCCAGCGCCGCGCGGCGGCTCATCAGGAGCTGAGACATCAGTACGGACTGCATCGTTATCCCTTCTACGCAAGCGTGTGTTCAGCACCAAAGCATGCTGCGCGCCGTGCGGGAAAACCAACCCTGGTGAAGCCGGCGACCGTTGCGCGGCTCGCCAGCCAAGACGGTGCACGGAGTGCACCCAGCACGCCATCCGCGTTTCGGCGGCAATCAGAGAGACACGCCCTCCGCTTCCGGTGCGGATGGCCGGGCCTCCGATGCCGGAGCGTGCAGACTCGTGCGCAGCGGATCGACGTCGACGACGGAACAGCCGCCCATGCGCAGCGCGAATAGCACGAACGGCGGTAGCCAGAGCATCAACAAAAAAACGCCCATCGGCCGGAACCGGCGGTTCACGAACCACCCTGCCCGTAACTGCGATCTGCCATCACCAATGCTCCGCCCGGCACAATGGCGCGGGCCAGTTAACGAATGTCAGGAGTTTGACCGCCGGGCGCCGGGGCGTCTGGTCGCAGCGCGTCAGGTTTCGGTCTGCCGAAACCGGCTACGGCAGTACCTCGATCAGCTCCACCTCGAAGGTCAGCGTGGAACCTGCCGGAATCGAACCCACCGCGCGGTTGCCGTAGGCGATCTGCGGCGGACAGGTCAGGCGGGCTTTGCCACCCTCCTTCATCATCGGGATGCCTTCCTGCCAGCAGGGAATGACCCGGCGCAGCGGCAACTCCAGCGGCTGGCCGCGTTCGACAGAACTGTCAAACACGCTGCCGTCGGCCAGCGTGCCGTGGTAATGCGCCCGGACGACGTCGTCTATGGTCGGCGCCCGGCCGGTGCCGAGCACGAGTTCCTCGTAGACCAGGCCGGACGGCGTTTCGACCACAATCGTTTCGACTACGGCTGCGTCCTGGTGATTCTCTGCAGTTGCCACGGACGCGACGGTAAAGGACGCGAGGACGGCGAGCAGCAAGCGGTGCACAGCGCGATGGCTGAGAGAGGAAATCAACAACATCAATACATCCCTGTAGCAGTTTGGCGGTTTCGACAGAAGGAAGAGTACGGAGGATTCAGCCCTTCGTCGTTACCTCTTCATAGAATTCGTGGGTGTGCTGCGGCAACAGGTTCGGGTACAGCTGCGCGCTGCGGGCCTTGTCCAGGGAACGGGAAAACCTGACGCGGTCTTCCGCAGTGTCCCACTGTTCCACCATGACGAAATGCACGCCCTCCGGGTGCGGTCTTTCACTAGCGGCCGCCAGTTCTTCTTCGGACACGTAGTTCTTCACGATCTCGAACATCCGGCCAGGCTGGGCCCGGAAAATCTGCCGCCCGCGAAAGCCCGGGGCCGCGCGCATCTGCTCATCCATGTCCTGGTAGAAACGAGTGACGTCGTCTTCAGCGCCGTGCTTGGCCATCAATGTTGCGATGTAGGTCTGCATGGATAACGCTCCTTCTCTGATTCGCCACGCACTGGGCCGCAGCCAATGGTGGCGACACTACACCGCGGCGCGGACGAGGCCAAGCCCGGAAATCCGCAACCGCGACCCCACCGAATCTCCATCATGAGCAGCGCTGCACCCGCCATTCTCTGGTTTCGCCACGACCTGCGGCTGGACGACCAACCGGCACTGGCCGCGGCTTTGCAGTCCGGCCGGCCCGTCGTGCCCGTGTATATCCTCGACGCTGAGCCGGCAGATGGCCGCCCCCCGGGCGGCGCGAGCCGGTGGTGGCTGCACCACAGCCTGGAATCGCTGGCTGCGCAGATCGACAGCCTGGGCGGGCCGCTGGTTCTGCGCCGCGGGCCTGCCGTCAACGCACTGCGCCAACTGGCCGAAGAAACCGGCGCGGCGGCCGTGTATTTCACCCGCGCTACCGAACCCGATGCAGCAGCAGTGGAAAAACACCTCAACGCCACGCTCGGCAACACGGTCGAGCTGCACCGTTTTGGTGGCCAGCTGCTGTTCGAGCCCGAGCAGGTGTTAAAGAACGACGACACGCCGTACCGGGTCTTTACACCATTCTGGCGCGCGTGCTGCCGTCTGCCGGCGCCGTCAGCCGCCATCGCTGCACCCACGCGGTGGCCGGCCCCCAACCCGTCACCGGCGTCGGAACAACTCGCAGACTGGCAGTTGCTGCCCTCCCGCCCGGACTGGGCTGGCGGCCTGCGCGAGGCCTGGCAGCCCGGCGAAGCCGGCGCGGCGGCCGCACTGGAGCTTTTTCTCGACGAACGGGTTCGCGACTACAAAGGGGATCGCGACCGGCCGGACCGGCCGGGCACTTCGCGGCTGTCGCCGCACCTGCGCTTTGGCGAAATCAGCCCGCGGCGCGTGTGGCACGCGGCCGAAGCTCATGCGGTGCGTGCGGGTGGCATCAGCGGCGTAGAAGCCTTCCTGAGGGAGCTGGGCTGGCGCGAGTTCTCCTACCACCTGTTACACCACTTCCCGCAGCTGCCCGACACGCCGCTGCGGCCCGAGTTCAGCGATTTTCCGTGGCAGGACGACGACGAGGCCCTGCAACGCTGGCAGCAGGGCCTGACAGGCTACCCCATCGTCGACGCCGGCATGCGCGAGCTGTGGTCCACCGGCTGGATGCACAACCGCGTGCGCATGGTGGTGGGTTCATTCCTGGTCAAAGACCTGTTGCTGCCGTGGCAGCAGGGTGAGCGCTGGTTCTGGGACACGCTGGTGGATGCCGATCCGGCCAACAACGCGGCGAGCTGGCAGTGGGTGGCCGGCTGCGGCGCCGACGCCGCACCTTTTTTTCGGGTATTCAACCCGACGCTGCAGGGACAGAAGTTCGACCCGCAGGGCGCCTACGTGCGCCGCTGGATCCCGGAGCTGGAACCCGTGCCGGACCGGTTGGTGCACAAACCCTGGGAAGCGGGGGGCGACGACCGCCCTGCCCCCGGGTACGCGGAACCCATAGTCGATCACGCCGTGGCGCGACAACGGGCGCTGGAGGCCTTCCGGGCAATCAAGAAACCGGCAGCCTGAGCAGCCGCCGGTGCCTGGCGCTTTCAGTCGGCGCGGACAGACAGTACCGGGCAGTCGGCCATGCGCAGCACGCCCTCGGTGGTGCTGCCCAGGATCAGATGCTTCACACCGCTGTGGCCGTGCGTCGTCATCACGATCATTTCGGCGCCATGCTGCTTGGAATAGTTCGCAATCTCTTCGGCCGGCCGGCCTACGAGCACCTTGGCCACCGTTGGCTTGCTCAAACCCTGCAGGTGTTCGCTGACAAAATTCTGCAGCCTGCTGTCCGCCGACGAGGCCAGTTCCTCGGCCGTCGGAATGGCCACCGGACCCATATCCAGCGTTGCGTAGATATGCGGTTCCTCCACCGCATAAACGCAGTGCAACTCCGCGTCCATTACCGAGGCGATGCGCCGGGCAATCGGCAGGGCTTTCAGCGACAGCGCCGAAAAATCGGTGGGAAAGACAATTACGTTGTTAGCCATCGGTCCGCTGCCTCCTCGACAGAATCCGACGACCAGTTTAAGCCGTTTTTGCCTGCCGCGGACAAGCGTGGAGAATGCCTATGCCGTCGGTGGCGTGTTTTGACTGCCGAGGGCCGTAACCAGCCGGTCCGCAATGCGCAGACCTTCCAGGTAGTCGGGCGTCAACGGATTTCGGCCGCCGACCCGCAATGGGGTGTCTACTGCCGCCTCCTGCTCATGCTCCAGCAGCGCCAGTGAGTAAGCAGCGAGGAGCACAGTGGCCTCATCTACAGCCAGCCGCTCGCCGAGGCCGGCGATCAGGCCGGCCAGCAGCTCGCGATGCCTGTGGCCCGGACCGCGAAACGCGTCGCCGGGGGCTTGCTCCAGCCGCAGCCAGCGGGATGCTGCCTGGGCCAGGCTGTCGGCACTGCGCAGCGTCTCCAGGGACGCGGCGGGCGGGGGTTGCGGGATCATGGAATCAGGCTACGCGCCGAAGTGCGTTAACCATTATCATTTCGCCTCACATCATGGTCTTCTGAGGTCAGACAGCGGTAGCGCCGGCATGATGCTCGAAAACACCAACCTCGCAACCGGCGCGCAGCTGCTGGCGGAAACCCTCGAGCGAGACTACGGCATCAATCCCGCCGAAGTCTTCGCCGTGGCGGAGCTCGACATGTCGCGCCTCCGGGTACCGGGCGCCCGCTACCCCTGGCCAAATTTGCGGGTTCTGTGGGAAGAAGCGACCCGACGCTCAGGAGACCCTTGCCTGGGTCTTGCTGTAGGCGCCCGCAGCCGTGTCGGCACTTTCCAGGCCATCGGTTGCTCGTGGATCTCCAGCGCGAGTCTGCTGGAAGCCCTGCAGAGGCTGGTCCGTTACCGGCGCGTGCTGTCCACCGCAGATATTGACGTGCGGCTAGAGGTGAAAGAGCCGGGCGATTGGGAACTGTCCGTCCGCTTTCCGGACCCGTCCATGGCCCCCGGTCGGGCCAATGTTGATGCCTTTGTCCGGGGCATGGTGGGCCTGATGCAGGCGGCCACGCAACCAGAGTTTTACCCGCGGGTCGTCCACCTGCCCCACGACGATGGCGGCCAGGCCGATCGTTACCGCGAGGCCCTCGGACCGGGCGTGCGTTTCGATCAGCCTCATTGCAGCATCGCCGTCGCCCGCGCTGAAGCCGAGGCCCCGCTGCCGGGCGACAACCCGGAGCTGGCAAACGCCAACGATATGGTGTCGGAACGCTATCTCGCGAGCCTCGATCCGGCGCGCATAGCCACCGAAGTGCGTGAGCTCCTGGTAGAAATGATGCCGTCGGGCACGGTGCGCCAGGAAGACGTGGCGCAGCGCATGAACAGGAGTCTCAGCACGCTGCAACGCCAGCTGACGAGCGAGGGCCTCAACTTTCAGCAGCTGCGGGACGAAACCCGGCGACGCCTCGCCGAGGACTACATTCGCACCAACGAACTGTCCCTGAGCCAGATCGCCTATCTGCTGGGCTTCTCTGACCAGAGCAACTTTTCCCGGGCCTTCAAACGCTGGACCGGCATGGCGCCGCGCGAGTACCGAGCCAGCTAGCGCCAGGACCGGGCCCCAACGGCAACGGCCGCCCAGGCAGCCGCACCGAGCACGCAAGCCAGGAAAATACCCTGCAACGCGTGAGATTCGCGAGTTTTAAGTCCCAAATTTCTGCTTACCGTGTGCGTTCGCAGCCGAGCTCCTCCATTCATTGACTTAAGTCGCAGCGCCCGCAAGCCGATATAGCTGACAGTTAAGCCTTAAAAAGTGGGCTGTTGATGCCCGCCGAGGAGCCGGAATGACCACCGCAGAAGACCTGAATGCCGCCGCCTTCAAATTTGTCCAGGGCCTCGCCACGGATCTGGACCGGGACGACCTGGAACTGCCCGGTCCCCCATCAAATCCGCGGGGGAGAGCCTGCGCACGAGGGTTACCGTGGGTAGCCAAGGGCGGCTGCTGCTGACCGGACATCGTGAACCTGGTCAATTCGGAGCCATCGCTGGCAGCCCGACTGATCAAACTGGCCAATTCCGCCGCCTTTAACGCCAGCGGCCGCGAAATCAGCGACCCGCAGGTCGCAGTCAACCTGGTGGGCTTCAACGTGGTGCGCAGCACCGCAACGGCCTTTGCGATGCGCCAGATGGAACAGCAGGAATGGCTGGAACCGGTGCGCCCGATGCTGGCGAAGATCTGGCGACGCTCAAACGGCGTCGCGGCCATCTGCCATGCGCTCGGCGCTTGTATCGAAGGCGTGCGTGCAGATGAAGCCCTGGCGGCCGGACTGTTTCACCAGCTAGGCAACCTGTACCTGCTCACCAAGGCCCACCGTGAGGGGCTGGAAGTAGCCAACCATCCCGCCTGGGACGGCGTGACGCAAAACTGGCACCCGACGATCGCCCGTGCCTTCGTGGAGTCGTGGGGCATGCCCGCTCACGTGGGTGAGGCCGTGGAGCAACAGGACGGCGTGGCCGGTGGCGATGCCGAGCATATGTCGTTAAGTGCCCGACTCGTGTCCGCATCCAAGCTCTACGACAGTCTGCAGGAAGCCAGTAACGGCGCCGCGCCGAAGGTAGAAGAGATGCTGGCCCCGGTGCAGCTCGCCGGGAGCCCGTTCATGGACCTGGTGGCGGCGAACCAGTCTGCCATCGACGAGACGCGCCAGGCTATCGGCTGAGCAGGCCACCGCGCGGGCAACAAGCCACAGCTCGCCGGCGACCGCCGACGTCATGGCGAGCCGCGTCTACCGCAGGCGGGAAGAGATACTCAGACGGAGGTCATTGGCAGACGCCACGTGCGCACGGCGGGATCGGCCCCGTCCGGGCCATACACGTCGGTCTGCTCACCCTGGCCACGCATCAGGGTCAGCGTGCTTTCGACTCGCCGCTGCTGGCGACGAATGATGCGGCCGTTGGCTTCATTGTGATCACGGCAGGCGCGGGTCAGTTCCAGCAGGCGGGCCCAGCGCTCGGCGATGGCCGGCGACTCGGCCAGCGTCTCCATGGCGGCCGGACTCGGGGCCAGTTCACGGCGCTGCTGTTCCAGGCCGGCAGCGGCAGCGAGGTGCTCCTGCTTCTCGGCCGTGAGGCTCTCCAGGGCCGCAACGTCCCGGGCTTCCAGCGCAGTCTGTTCGCGCGCCAGCACGTTGAGCACCGACTCCAGCGCGGCCAGCTGCTGGTCAAGGAGCTCGGTCAGTTGCGTGGCAGCGGCCGGGTTCATCCGAGATCCTGCTCCAGGCGCATCAGCTTGCGGGCAAGCCGCTCGGCATCGATTTCGTAGGCACCCGCATCCAGGCGCGCGCGCATGCTTTCCACGCGGTCATTATCGACATCCGGCAGATCCTTCAGACGCGTTTCCACGTCACGCAGGCTGCCGGCCTGGCCGCTCAGCTTCACCGAGTCCCTGGGGGGCTCGGGCCGCTGCTGCTTGCCAGTGGCATTGGCCGGATCGCTCTTCTCCACCCCGCGGTTACGCGACGGGTTTATGTCAAGCCCCGGCCGGGCGTATGCACTGATTTTGTCTGCCATGGCTCGTTACTCCTGCGCAAACGCGCACGGTCCCGCCTATATATCGGCAGGTACTGCGGGCACCTTTAGGGCTAATTGCAGCAAGTGTCGCTGATTCACTGCAGCAATACCTCGACGGACTTCGCGGACCGGACGATTGCCTCGACTTCCCGCCCGGAGCTCTGATTCACCACGCCGATCACCTGGCCGCGGACGCCGTCTTCCTGGGCCACGCCGGCCATACGAATGTCCAGACCACCGGATCGAGCCTGCAGAATGACCTGCTGGCCGCGTTTCACCAGTGCCGGCATTTCCAGGTGGCCGGGAGTGACCGCTTCGCCCGCTGCCAGCGGCCGACGCAGCTGCTGACCCACCGCATCCGCAGCTGCACTCAGGAATCCGTAATCCAGCTCACCGGTATCCCGTTCCGCCAATGAAATGTCGTTGGCCGTCAACACACTGTCGCGCGGCATCGCCCGCTTGGTGACCACCACCTGCTGAAAGACCGACAGTTGCACCGGCACGTGCAGCTTCCACGGTTTCGGTCCGGCGCACTGCACCCGGGCGGTAACACGCGCCGAGCTGCGCGCGCGGAACGGCACCGAGGCCTCCAGCGGCTGGCCGCAGGCCGGCAGCCGAATGCGCCGGTCCAGCTCACCCGCCACCGCGTCGACTCGTCCGCCCGGCGCCAGCCACTCAGCATTGATTGCCGCCGCAGCGATCGATGCAAGACCCGTGCCACGTGCTGCGTCAACGCGAGCAGTCGCGAGCCGTAGTTAATGTGATGACAGATGTGAACGACACCCTCGTTCCGGCTGGCACAGCGGCGCGAGTGGCGGCGGCCCTGGCGGCAACCGCTTGCCGCTCCGGGCCCCGCGGCGGCAACGCACCGGCAAGAAGCTGCCGGAGCCCGTCGATGATTCCGTGTGACACCGGGCGCCATGCACGTTGGCACGCGTCTTGCTTTATCACCGTCAGGAACAATGCGAGATCGCTTGATGCCGATCAATCTGGACAACGAATTTGCACTGCAAGGCCGCGCCCTCGGCGTGGCCAGCCAGCGTCTCGGCCTGCTGGCACAGAACGTCGCCAATGCCGACACGCCGGGATACAAAGCCCGCGACGTCGACTTCAAGGCAGCGATGCAAAACGCCGGGCAGAACGCGCCGTCGATGCAGGTCACCCACGACAAGCACATCGGCCTGCCTCGCGCCGACACACGCGCCGAGGTCCTCTATCGCGTACCGAACCAGCCGAGCATGGACGGCAACACCGTTGATGCGCAGGTCGAGACCGGCGCCGTCGCCGAGACGGCGGTGCGCTACCAGGCGACGCTCACTTTTCTGAACGCGAAGATTCGCGGGCTACGACTCGCGATTACCGGGGGCCGATAGCCATGTCTCTGTGGAAGGTTTTTGATATTGCCGGCGCGTCAATGAGCGCGCAGTCGGTGCGCCTGAATACCACGGCCAGCAACCTGGCCAATGCCAATACGGCCTCGGGCTCTGCGGAAGAGGCCTACAGTGCGCGCCATCCGGTGTTCGAGACCGTGATGGACTGGGAGTCCGAGGCCAGCGCCGGGGTGCGCGTGTCGGACATTACCACCAGTGACAAGGAGCCGGCGAAGGTTCATCAGCCGGGTCATCCCGAGGCCGATGCCGACGGCTACATCTACATGTCCAACGTCAATCCGGTGGACGAACTCGTGAACATGATTTCGGCGTCCCGCGGCTACCAGAACAGCGTGGAAGTCATGAACACGTCCAAGGAATTGCTGCTGCGCACGCTGCGGCTCGGGCAGTAACCGCAAGGAGCTGACAAACCATGATCAATATGCCAACCACCGATTTCGACCTGAGTGAACTGACCCTGCAGAAGCCAACTCAGGAAGAGCGCACCGAACTGGGCCAGGAAGACTTCCTGATGCTGATGGTCGAGCAGTTCTCCAACCAGGATCCATTCCAGCCGGTGGAGAACGGCGAATTCATCGCGCAGATGGCGCAGTTCAGCCAGGTGTCCGGCATTGCCGAGATGAACCAGTCACTGGAGCGCCTCGCCAATTCCATGTCAGCGAACCAGGCGCTGCAGGCCGCCACGATGGTCGGCCGCTCGGTATTGGCCGACGGCAATCTCGGCACGCTGGGTAGCGAAGGCGGACTGAAGGGCGGCGTCGACCTGCCCTACGGCACCAGCGCAGGCTACGTCCGGGTATTCAATCCGCGCGGCGAGGTAGCCGGCGAATTCTCGCTGGGCACCCGCGGTGCCGGACTTGCCAGCTTCGAATGGGACGGCACGCTGGCCGACGGCGAACGGGCGGAACCGGGGACCTATCGCGTGGCGGCATTCATTCGCAACGACGGTGTCGAAGAGCCGCTGACGACCTACGTCGGCTCCGAAATTCAGAGCGTGAGCCTGTCGGCCGGTGGCCGCAGCGCGCTGTTGACCACCGCCAACGGCCAGCAGGTCAGCCTGTCCCAGGTTAAAGCCATCATGTAAAGACCCGTCGACACGGAATGTCGAGCAGTCAAACGAATACGAGTACCAAGGAGTAGAAAGATGTCATTTCAAGTTGCACTGAGCGGTCTGAACGCCGCGTCCACCGACCTGCAGGTCACGTCCAACAACATCGCGAATGCCAATACCTTTGGCTTCAAGTCTTCGCGTGCGGAATTCGCAGACGTCTACTCCGGCGAAGCCACTGGCATCGGGGCCGGCGTGCGGCTGACCGACGTGCGGCAGGAATTTACCCAGGGCAATGTCGAGATCACCGAGCGCCAGCTGGACCTCGGCATCTCCGGCAACGGCTTCTTCGTCGTGAATGACGGCGGTGGACTGCTGTACTCGCGAGTCGGTGCCTTCGGCCTCGATTCATCCGGCTTCGTGGAGAACGCCGAGGGCGAACGCCTGCAAATCTACCCCGCTGACGGGGCCGGCGGCTTCAATACCGGCACGCTGAGCGACCTGCAGATCACCACGGATACGAGCCCGCCCGACCCGAGCGCGAACGTGGACATGAACATCAACCTGCCGGCGGATGCCTCAGCGCCCAGCGTCGTGCCCTTCGATCCGAACGATCCGCAGACCTTCAATCACAGCACGTCGACAGTCGTTTACGACTCCCTCGGTGTCGCCCACACGGCCACCTACTACTTCCTGGAAACCGGCGGTGCCTGGGAGGTCTACCAGACACTGGACGGCAACCAGGTCGGCGGCGCTCAGCCCTTTGACTTTGCAGCCGACGGCAGCATTACGAACCCGCCGAACGGCGTGCTGACCTATCCGGCCTGGGATCCGGCCAACGGGGCGACCCCGGTCACGCTGAACCTGGATCTGTCCAACACCACCCAGTACGGCTCGAACTTCGTGGTGAACAGCATCAACCCGGACGGTCGCTCGGCCGGACGCCTGCGCAATATCGAGATCGACCAGACCGGTATCGTGTTTGCCAGGTTCTCCAACGGCCAATCCATTTCCCTGGGCAAAGTGGCACTCGCCAATTTCTCCAACCCGGAAGGGCTGGCGAAGGTGAGCGACACGTCGTTCCAGGAAACCTTCAACTCCGGCGTCCCGCAGCGCGGTGAGGCCACCGAGTCGAACTTCGGCCTGATTCAGTCCGGTGCGCTGGAGGCTTCCAACGTCGACCTGACCGAGCAGCTCGTGAACATGATCACGGCGCAGCGCCTGTTCCAGGCCAACGCGCAGGTGATCTCCACGATGGACACGGTCACACAGACCATCATCAACATCCGTTAATGCAACGGTAGGCAGGAGTAAAGGCGAATGGACCGGCTGATATACACGGCGCTGAGTGGTGCTAGCGGGAGCATGCAGGCCCAGTCCGTGGTCAGCCATAACCTTGCCAACGTCGGGACGCACGGCTTCCGGGCGATGCAGCACACGCTGCTGAGTTCGCCCGTGGCCGGCGACGGACTGGAGTCGCGAATCGCTGTCGGTGAGCAACCGTTGAACTGGGACGACTCCCAGGGGCCGGCTTTGCAAACCGGCCGCGAGCTCGATATCGCCCTTGACGGCCCGGGCTGGCTCGCGGTGCAGGCCCCGGACGGTAATGAGGCCTACACCCGGGCCGGCAGCCTGCGGCTGACGCCGGAAGGCCTGCTGGAAACCTCGGGCGGCCACCTGGTACTCGGCAACGGCGGGCCCATTTCGTTGCCGCCCTACGAAAAGCTGGAGATCGCCGCGGACGGCACCATCAGCATCGTGCCCCAGGGCCAGGACGCCACCACCATCGCGGAGGTCGACCGCTTCAAGCTGGTGAACCCGCCGCGCGAAAGCCTGGGCCAGGTGGGACCGAGTCTCTTCGCGAACGTCGACGGCACTCCTGCCGAAGCTGATCCGGCAGTAAAGATCACTAACGGTCAGCTGGAAGGGTCCAATGTCAACGCGGCCGCGGCCCTGGTGCAGATGATCGAATTGTCCCGCCTGTATGAGATGCAGATCCGAACCCTGCACACGGCGGAAGAAAACGCCGAGCTGGCCGCCCAGCTCATGCGAGTCGGCTAATGCGGACAACGATGCGAGTACGGAGGAACTAGAACATGCAATCCTTGTGGATCGCGAAAACCGGCCTGGATGCGCAGCAGACGCGCATGTCGGTGATTTCGAACAACCTGGCCAACGTCAACACCATGGGCTTCAAGCGCAGCCGCGCGGTGTTCGAAGACCTGCTGTATCAGAACATTCAGCAGGCCGGCGCGGCAACGTCCCAGGACACCGAGAACCCCATCGGCCTGAGCATAGGTACCGGCGCACGGGTCGTCGCCACAGAGAAGACGTTTCAGCAGGGCGGCAGTGTCGACACCGGCAACCCGCTGGACCTGCTGATCGAGGGCCGGGGTTTCTTCCAGATCCTGCTGCCCGACGGTGATATCGCGTATTCGCGCGACGGTGCTTTCAAAATCGATTCCGAAGGCCGGATGGTGACGGCTGCTGGCTACGAGCTGCAGCCGGGCATCACGATCCCGGACGGCGTCGAAAGCATCAGCATCTCGCCCGACGGTATCGTCGAGGCGAAGTTGCCGGGTCAACCCGCTCCGGTGCAGCTCGGGTCCCTGCAGACCGCAGACTTCATCAACCCCGCCGGCCTGCAGCCACGCGGCCAGAACCTGTTCCTGGAAACGGCTGCCAGCGGCACGCCGCAGCTCGGCACGCCCGGACTCGACGGCCTTGGCAACCTCGTGCAGGGTTCCCTGGAAGGCTCCAACGTCAATGTCGTCGAGGAACTGGTGGCCATGATCGGCACCCAGCGCGCTTACGAGATGAACTCCAAGGCCATCTCCACCGGCGACCAGATGCTGCAGTACCTGAACAACAACCTGTAGGTCAGTTCATGAAGCACGTAATCAACCGGCTGACTCGCTCTCTGCTTGCCGTGGCCACCCTGGCGGCCGCTGCGTTGAGTGGTTGCACCACCGTCATCGGCCCGCAGCCCGGACAGTACCCGCCAGCGCCGCCGCCACAGCCCCTCGCGCCCGCAGCCGTGAACGGGGCCATCTATCAACAGGCGTCTGCTCAATCGCTGTTCGTCGACGTGAAGGCGCGGCGTATCGGCGACACGATCACGATCCTGTTGAACGAACGGACGCAGGCGTCGAAGAGCGCGAGTACTGATGCCAGCAAGAACAGTGACTTTGATTCCGGCAGCCCGGTGCTGTTCGGCGATACGCGCCGGGTGGGCGGCGACCGCATCGGCGAGACCAGCTGGGAAACGGAGCAGGATTTTGCCGGTGAGGGCTCCAGCAGCCAGAGCAACCGCCTCGACGGCAGCATCACGGTCACCGTGTTCGACGTACTGCCGAACGGCAACCTGGCGGTGCGCGGTGAGAAGTGGCTGACCCTGAACCAGGGCGAGGAATACGTACAGGTGACCGGCATCGTGCGACAGACGGATGTCAGTACGGAAAACACCGTGCCGTCGTTCAAGGTTGCGGACGCGCGCATTACCTACAGCGGCAAGGGCACGCTCGCTGACGCGAACAAGCCCGGCATCGTCGCGAAGATATTCATGCGGTTCTTCCCGCTCTGAGCAGGGGTAAACAGTGAGAACAGGACGCATCAAGTACAGAATCAGCAACCGGCCGCTGCTGCTGCTCGGCTGGTTGCTGGCGACCATCGCGCTGGGCACGGGTGAAGCCTCGGCCGAGCGCATCAAGGACCTGGCCAACGTCGCGGGCGTTCGCACCAACCAGCTGGTGGGCTACGGCCTGGTGGTGGGCCTGAACGGCACGGGTGACCGCACCACGCAGGCGCCCTTCACAACGCAGTCCCTGGTCAACTTCCTGGAGCGCTACGGCATCACGCTGCCGCCGGGCACCAATCTGCAGCTGAAGAACGTGGCGGCGGTCAGCATTCAGGCCGATCTGCCGGCTTTCTCCAAACCGGGCCAGACCATAGACGTCACGGTGTCATCCATCGGTAACGCCGAGAGCCTGCGCGGCGGCGCGCTGCTTGCCACGCCGATGATTGGCCTGGACGGCAATACCTATGCCATCGCCCAGGGCAACCTGCTGGTGGTGGGTCTGAGTGCCACCGGCCGCGACGGCAGCAACGTCTCAATCAACGTGCCAAGCGTCGGCCGGATTCCGAACGGCGCCACCGTGGAACGCGAAGTGCCCAACAGTTTCGCGCAAACCGATTTCCTGACCCTGAACCTGCACCGCGCGGATTTCACGACCGCAACGAACCTGGCCAGCAGCATCAACGATTACCTTGGCGCCGGCACCGCGCAACCCCTCGACGCGATGTCCGTGCAGATTGCCGCGCCATCCACGGCGGCCGCGCGCACGTCTTTCGTCTCGGTCATTGAAAACCTGGAGGTGGTAGCGGGGGCTGCAGCCGCCCGGGTGGTCATCAATGCCCGCACCGGCACCGTCATTATCAGTAACGAGGTCAAGGTACTGCCGGCCGCGGTGTCCCACGGCACGCTCGTGGTCAGCATCTCGGAAGACTTTGAAACCAGCCAGCCCGGCCCCTTTGCAGAGCGGGGCCAGACGGTGGTTACGCCGGACAGCAGCATCGACGTGTCGGTCACCGGGCCCGGAACCTTCATGGTCAAGGGCGGCATGGACCTGAATTCGATCGTGCAGGGCATCAACAACATTGGCGCTTCACCCGCCGACATCGTTGCGATCCTGCAGGCGCTGAAAGAAGCGGGCGCACTGCGTGCGGAACTGCTGGTGATTTGATCAGCGGAGTGATGACGTGATCCCCGAAACTTCCGTCTACACCGACTTCAAAGGCCTGAATGAACTCGAGGCCGGCGCGCGCGAGCGCACCCCGGAAGCTACCCGTGAGGCTGCCAGGCAGTTCGAGGCCCTGTTCGTGCAGATGATGCTGAAGAGCATGCGCGAGGCGAGTTCGGTGTTTGCCGAAGATCGCGACACGACTTACGAGGAAATGTTCGATCAGCAGATCGCACTGGAACTGACCCGGGAAAAAGGCCTGGGCCTGGCCGAAATGCTGGTGCGACAGCTGGGCGGCACCACGGGCCCGGAGTCCGCGCTACCCATCGACCAGTCGCGCCTGCGCGAGCGGATGGACGAGCGCCTGCCCTCCTCCCCGGTGCCGGACGCAGCCGCGCCGGCGGCATCCCCGGTGCCGGAACGGCAGGACTTCCGTCCCGACGGCCCGGAAAGCTTTCTGCGCAAGATCTGGCCTATGGCAGAGCAGGCTGCGAAGCAGCTGGGCGTAGACGTGCGCGCCATCGCCGCGCAGGCCGCGCTGGAAACGGGCTGGGGCCAGCGCCTGATTCGCGATGCCGAGGGCATCAGCGGTAACAACCTGTTCGGGATCAAGGCCGACGGTCGCTGGGACGGCGAGCGCGTCAGTATCAGCACGCTGGAGTACGACAACGGCGCCGCGAGGCGCGAGCGTGCCGAGTTCCGCGCGTATCCCGACCTCGAGTCCGGTTTCGAAGATTACGTGAACTTCCTGCGCGAGAACCCTCGCTACAGCGACGCGACTCGCGGCAACCTCAGTGCCAGTGACTACGCCCTCTCCCTGCAGACTGCCGGCTACGCCACGGACCCGAAATACGCCAGCAAGATCAGCAACATTATGGACAGCCCGCGCTTCAGCCGGGTGGTCGATGACCTAAAGACCGGGAGTGAATTGCCGACAAGGCTGTAAACCCGGCGCGCGTCCGTCGCGCCGCAAGCCAGTGAACACGACATTATGGCTGCCCTGATTAACAACGGTTTATCCGGCCTGCTTGCCGCCCAGCGCGCACTGCAGGTCACGAGCAACAACGTCGCGAATGCGACGACGGAAGGCTACACGCGCCAGCGCGTGGAACTCGCCGAGCGCCCCGCGCAGGCAGTGGGCGGCGGCCTGTCCATCGGCAACGGCGTGGGCGTCAGCGAGGTCAGCCGCATATACGACCAGTTTCTCGCCGATGAACTGAAAAGTGCAACCATGGCGCAGAATCGGTCGCGAATTCTCAGCAGTCTCGCCGGCCGGGTGGACAAGCTGCTCGGCAATCCCGACGCGGGTATCAATCAGAGCGTGCAGGCCTTTTTCAGCCAGGCAGAGGCCCTGAATCGCGACCCGTCGTCTGCCGTCAACCGCCAGCAGCTGATTGCCGAGGGACAGTCCCTCGCGCAGCGTTTCGCGCAGCTGGACTCACAGCTGGGCCAGATCGGCGAGGAAGTGAACGGCCGGCTGGAGCAGGCGATCAACCGGATTAACGACATCGCCGCCAGCCTCGCCCAGGTCAACGAACGCATTACCACGTCCAATGTCAGCAATCCGAACGACCTGTACGACGAACAGGAGCGCTTGCTGACGGAACTCGCCGAACTCATCGATTTCAATGCGATTTCCCAGCCAACGGGCGCGGTGAACGTGCTGGCAGGCAACGGCCAGCCGCTGGTCCTGGACGTGACGGCCTACGAGCTGGACATGGTGCAGAACGAGTTCGACGGCACCCGTATGGAAGTGGCCTACCGGGGCCGCAACATTTCCAACCTGATTACCGGCGGCGAAGTCGCCGGCCTGCTGGCCGTGCGCTCGGAGGTCCTCGAGGGCGCGAAGCGCGAGCTGGGCCAGCTGGCCCTGGGCATCACCGAGGTCTTCAACAACCAGCACCGCCTGGGCGTGGATCTGAACGGCGCGCTGGGCGGCGACTTCTTCGCCGCAGTGACGCCGATCAGCGCGGCGAGCGCGAACAACAGCGGCAGCGCACCGGTGACGGTCAGCATCGCCGATCCCGCCGGCGTGGAAGCCCGCGATTACGTGTTGCGCTACAACGGCTCCGCGTGGGAACTGTCGGACATCAGCAACGGCGCGCCAGTCAGCCTGAGCGGCACCGGCACGGCCGGCGATCCCTTCCTCGCCGGGGGCCTGGCCATCGTCGTCGGTGCGGGGGCTGCCAGCGGCGACCGCTACCGCGTCAGCGCGGTGAGCGGCGCGACGAGCGACATTGCCGTGGTCTTGAAGGATCCGCGCGCAATTGCGGCGGCCAGCCCGTTGACGACGGGCGTGGCACTGACCAACCTGTCCGACGCGAAGGTGTCGGGCGCCAGCGTGGACGATATCGCCGACCCGAACCTGCTGCGCACCGTCCAGATCCGTTTCGACGATCCAAATACCTACCGCATCCTGGACAGTGGCGGCTCCGACCTGAGCGGACCGCTTGCCTACACGAGCGGCAACGACATCAGTTTCCAGGGCTTTACCCTGCAGGTCAGCGGCAGCCCGGTGGCGGGCGACGTGTTCAACGTCAAGTCTACCGGTGCCGGCAGTGGCGACAACACCAACGCGCTGGCGCTGTCGGAGATTGCATCAAAAGGCTTTTTCAACAACGGCGAACTGTCCGTGACTGGCGTGAACGCGAATCTCGTGGCCAGCGTCGGTTCGGCGTCTGCGCGAGCCAGCAGCGAACTTTCGGTGCAGACTTTGCTGCGTGACCAGGCCGAACTCGACCTGGAATCGGTCGCCGGTGTGAACCTGGAAGAAGAAGCGGTGAACATGCTGCGCTTCCAGGAAGCCTATCTTGCATCCAGCAAGATCATCACCGTGGCCAATGAACTGTTCCAGTCGCTGCTCGGCGCGATAGGTCGCTGACGTGCGCGTTTCCAGCAAGAGCTTTCAGCTGCAGTGGCTGGCGAATTTCACGTCGCGGCAGGTGGAGCTGGCAGACATACAGAGACAGGTCAGCACCGGCAAACGTGTGGCCACGGCCGCCGACGACCCGGCGGGCGCTTCACAGATCGTGCAGCTGCAGGACGGCCTGAATCGCCTGGAACGCTATGCGGCGAACTCGGACACGGCACGCCGGCGCCTGGGCCTGGAAGAAAGCGCGCTGGCGGAGGCCGGCGACCTGCTCGACCGCGTGCGGGAACTGGCCATCCAGGCCGGCGGCCCCGTTCAGACCACCCAGGTCCGCCAGGCCCTGGCAGACGAGGCGCGCGAGATTCGCCGCAACCTGCTGGACCTCGCCAACGCCCAGGACGGTGAAGGCCGCTACCTGTTTGCGGGCAATGCCGTCAGGAACCAGCCCTTCACGAACGCCGGCGGCTCGGTGACCTATAACGGTGACGACGGCACCCGCTCGCAGCGCATCGGCGACAATCGTGTCGTGTCGGAAGGCGACCCCGGCTCCAGCGTGTTCAGCGCCATTCGCAACGGTAACGGCACCTTCACCGTTGCCCCGGCGGCCGCCAATACCGGCACCGCGATCTACTCGGCGGCAACCGTGGCAGATGCAGGCGCGTGGCCCACGGCCAGCTTCACGATTGCCTTCACCGCACCGGACGCCTATGAGGTGCGCGACGGCGGTGGCGCCGTGGTGCAGTCCGGCGCCTTCAGTACCGGCGACACGATCAGCTTTGCGGGCATCGGTGTGACGGTCAAAGGCCAGCCGGCCACCGGTGATGAATTCCAGGTGGCGCCCAGCACCTACCAGGACGTATTCACGACGGTGGACCGGTTCATCGCGGCTATGGAATCGGATCTCAGCGACGGCGCGAGCCGCGCCCAGGCCCAGAGCGCGCTGAATTCCTCCCTGCTCGACCTGGACCAGGCCCTGGACCACCTGAGCACCGTGCGCAGCAGCGTGGGTTCGCGGCTGGCGGTCATCGCTCAGCAGGGCGAGAACAACGAAGACCTTGGCCTGCAGTACACGCAAACCCTGTCCACGGTGCGCGACGTGGACTACGCGCGCGCCATCTCCGAGCTGGAACAGCAGCTGATCGGGCTCGAAGCGGCGCAGAAGACCTTTGTCCGCACCCGCTCATTCTCCCTGTTCAACCTGATCTAGGCGCCTCTCCCCGGGTTCTCCGCCCGTCTGCCGCCCCCGGCATCCGCTCCAGCCACTCCGATCTTCCCGCCCGGCGGAGCTCGACTACCGATTTCCTGCCACCACGGCGCGGCGAGCCCCGATGCCCGCCAATCTGCGACATTCGTCACATGGATCCGGTTCAAGTCCCTGCAGCAGCGGCCGATAACACCCTTGCAAAGCCTGACAGGTCCCTCACGGACAACCGTAGGGAAAGGCCCGCACCGGGGACCCGTAGAGCTGCAACTTGAGTTCAATTAAGGAGTTCTAAAATGCCTAGCGTAGTTAATACCAACGTCGTTTCGCTGAATGCTCAGCGAAACCTGACGCGTTCGGACAACTTGCTGGCGACCTCCCTGCAGCGTCTCTCGTCCGGTCTGCGCATTAACAGCGCTAAGGACGACGCCGCGGGTCTCGCCATTGCCAACCGGTTCACGACCCAGATTCGGGGCCTGAACCAGGCTGTGCGTAACGCCAACGACGGCATCTCGCTGGCCCAGACTGCCGAGTCTGCGCTGGACGAGGTGACCAACAACCTGCAGCGAATTCGTGAACTGGCCGTACAGTCGGCTAATGCCACGAACTCCGCCTCCGACCGTGCCGCCCTGGACCAGGAAGTCCAGCAGCGCATCGAGGAGATCAACCGGATCGCGTCGCAAACGTCGTTCAACGGCCAGAATGTGCTGGACGGCAGCTTCGGCTCCGCCCAGTTCCAGATCGGCGCGAATGTTGGCGAGACCATCACGGTGAACCTGACGACCGGCACCCGTGCCGACCAGCTTGGTCAGATCGCGACGGACTCGGCCACGGTAAATGCAGGTCCGCTGCTCGACAACGATGTCACGCTTCAGGTGGGCTCCTCGGGTACCGTTGTTGCGGTTGGCGGGTCCGTCGCCGGCACGCAATCCGGTCAGGACGCCGACAGTGCCTACGCGAAGGTCAACAGCATTAACGCAGCCGGCATCTCGGGTCTGACGGCCACCGCCAGCAACTCGCAGACCGCCGCTTTCGGCGTGATCGGCGAAGATGGTGCGACTGATGCAACGGTGGACCTGACGATCAACGGCGAAACGATCTACACAGGCTTCACGTTGACGGCGGGATCTGGCGAAACACTGACGGCCAATGAGGTCGCCGCGCAGATCAACCTGCAGTCGTCAAAAACCGGTGTATCTGCCTCAGTGACGGGTACAGACCTGACACTGACCGCTGCCGACGGCCGCAACATCACCGTCTCCCAGACCTTGGGCGGCGGCGCAACCGGCGCGGGTGTTGGCCAGACCGGCACTCTCTACGGTGACGTGACCCTGAGCGCTGCCGAGAACATCGTGGTCGACGACGCGGGCGACCTGCTCGGCTTCGGCGCCGGTGTCACTTCGATTGCGGTTGACGCCAACACGCTGTCGACGGTTAACGTGCTGAGCGTTTCCGGTTCAGAAAGTGCGATCCAGCGGGTCGACGCTTCGCTGACCTCTGTGTCATCGCTGCGCAGCCAGCTGGGTGCGGTGCAGAGTCGCTTCGAGTCCATTACGTCGAACCTGCAGACGGTGTCCGAAAACCTGCAGGCTTCACGTAGCCGGATCCTCGATGCGGACTTCGCCGCCGAGACGGCCAACCTGACCAAGGCCCAGATCCTGCAGCAGGCAGGTGTCGCGGTCCTGGCCCAGGCCAACGCTGTCCCACAGACGGTGCTGGGTCTGCTCCGGTAAATCGGCGCAACCTGACAAACGGCGGTCGGCGCAAGCCGGCCGCCGTTTTCTTTTTTGGACCTGACCCTTTTTCGTGCTAACTATCTGACTTTTAAAGATAAATTCCGTGTTGTAGTCACGGTTCATATGTAAAAGCGAGACTCAAGTCGGCATCTGATACGGCCGATATATAACAAGAGCGCGCAACCCCGTAGCGGGTTTCCGCGCATCGGGAAGTTTTGCCAAGGGCTCCTTTGACGCACATTCATCATGGACGGCATACGATCAGCCACCGCTAGCATCGCGCCTGCGCCGGAACCGCGGGCCGTTGACGCGCCAAAGCAAAGCGGCAAGAACTTGCCGCCGGCCGGCAATAAGCCGCCGCCGCCGCCGGAACCCGTCGACGTGAAACGCGCCGTCGAGCAGATCCAGACCTACCTGTCGAGTTCCCAGCGCAGCCTGCAATTTCGAGTGGAAGAGAGCCTGGGACGTCCCGTGATGGTGGTCACCAACCCGGAAACCGGCGAAGTCATTCGCCAGATCCCCGGTGAAGAAGTGCAAAAGATGGCCGCGGCCATTACCCAGGGCGGCGGGCAATTGCTGGATACGCTGGCCTGATGGCACGCATCTTGCTTCGTAGAGATAACTAACGGACACCGGCCGGAACAGGAAGCCGGCAACACCGGGCAGGAATATGGCACTACAGGCAACGGGTCTCGGTTCGGGACTCGACATCAATGCACTCGTCGAGCAGCTCGTCACCGCCGAGCGGCAGCCGGCGTCCAATCGCCTGAACCTGCAGGAGGCGCGCACCAACGCCGAACTGTCGGCCCTGGGCAAACTGAAGAGCGCACTCAGCAGCTTCCAGGACAGCCTCAACGGACTCGGCGAACTGGAGAACTTCCAGCAACGCATCACGACGGTCAGCGACGATACGCTGATCGGCGCCTCTGCCGATTCCAACGCGGTCCCGGGGCGTTATGACGTCGAAGTCCTGTCCCTCGCGCAGCGGCAAAAGCTGGCGTCGGGCCCGTTTGCAAGCGCCGACTCGGCGGTAGGTGACGGGCAGCTAGGTATCAGCATTCTCGGCGTTAGCTCCAGCATCACCATTGCGCCGGAAGCGAATACGCTGACCGATATCCGTGATGCGATCAATACCGCAACGGACAATCCGGGCGTCCTCGCTACCATCGTCAACGCCGACGACGGTGCACGCCTGCTCATCAGTTCACGGGAGACCGGCGCCGACCAGACCATCACCATTAGCACCGCGGGCGGTGACGGCGGGCTGGCCGCCCTCGTGTACGACCCGCTGAGCGGCACCAATCCGCTGACGGAACTGGAGAAAGCGGCGGACGCGTCTGCGCTGATCGACGGCTTCGCGGTCAGCAGTGACTCCAACCAGATCATCAATGCCGTTGAAGGCGTTAGCATCGATCTGCTGGAGGCTGTACCGGGAACCCCGATAGAAGTGACGGTGGACTTCGATGAGCCGGCAGGCAACGCTGCGGTGGGTGCATTCGTCAACGCCTACAACGCGCTGCTGGACACGGTTGCCGAGGTGACCAAATTCGATGCCGAGACGGGCGAGGCTGCCGCGCTGCTCGGTGATTCCGTCGTCCGTGGCATCAAGGACACGCTGCGCCGCGAGCTCGGTGATGCGGTGGATCTGCCGGGCGCGACCTTCCGCACCCTGGCAGAGATCGGCATCACCTCGCAGCCCAATGGCCGGCTGGAGCTGGATGACACGAAGCTGGCGGGTCTGATCACCGAAGACTTCGATGCCGTCGGCCTGCTGTTTGCGGGCGAGCAAGGCGTCGCCACCCGGCTGGGCGGCCGGCTGGAAGAAATCCTGAACAGCACATCCACGATCAACCTGCGCGAGACGCGCCTGAAGGACGATCTCGAAACCATCGGTGATCGGCGCGCCCGCCTCGACGAACGCATGGAAGGCGTGCGCGAGCGATTGTTGCGGCAGTTCAATGCGATGGATCGGCTGCTGGGTTCTCTGAACAACACCAGTCAGTTCCTTAGCCAGCAGCTCGGCGTGTAACGGCGACCGTGTCAGAGTAGCGATAATGACCAACAAATCCTCACCCGGCCTGAACCACTATCGGAGCGTCGGCGCCTATTCCGCGGCCGCGTCGGAGAACCGCGTGGAACTGGTGCTGCAGCTGATGGACGGCGCCTGCGATCAGATCACCATGGCCCGCGGTCACATGGACCGGAAGGAAACGGCGCAAAAGGGCGAAGCCATTCGCCGTGCGACGGGCATGATCGACGGTCTGCGCGCGAGTCTCGACCATGAACAGGGCGGCGAGATCGCCGGCAACCTGGATCGTCTGTACGACTATATGAACCGCAGGCTGGTCGAGGCGAACGTGAACAATGCGCCGGAGCTGCTCACCGAAGTGTCCGGCTTGCTTGGAGAGATCCGCTCGGCCTGGCGCCAGATCACCACCGCAGCCACCGAGCCCGCCTGAGCCGTGTCAGCGCTGGACGAAATTCTGAGCCTGACGGAACGGGTCGAGGTCTCCCTGGACGACGGCGACTGGATTGCTGCCGCCGAGCTGAATGCGCAGCGACAGGAACTGCTGACCGGTTTGTTCGCCAACCGCGCGCCCAAGGACATCGACCCGGAAACCCGCGAGGTGCTGCGCGACATCCTGGCCCGGAACGAAGCGGCGGCCGCCCGGGTGCGCATCGAGCGCGAGCTGGTGGCCACCAAGCAGCGCCGCATCCAACACTCTACCGCCGCGGTGCGTGCCTACGAACAGGCAGCCGCCCCTGCCGGCCGCTAGGCCTGACGACCGCCAAAAAACCGGCGCCCCGGTACCGGTGGGGGTTCAAATATTTGGCCCCTGCTCACGCGCCTGCAAATTCTGAAAGCTAAAACATAGACTTAAGCGTTATCGCCTTCGGTGGCACGCATCTTGCTTTCTCCTAAGCCAGGAGGACCACGCGTGCCGACAGAACCACATAGCCCGGAACAGATCGCCAGCCTGAGGGCCGCCTTCGAGGCCTTCAACACCCGATCCGACGAGCTGCAGGACGCCTATCGCGGCCTGCAGTCGGAGGTCGAGGTGCTGCAGGCGCAGCTCGACGCCGCCAACCGCCGCCACGCCCTGGAAGCGGAGCGCAACGCCGAGCTGGCCGGCCGACTGGCGGCCCTGCTCGAGGCCCTGCCCGCCGGCGTGGTCATGCTCGACGGCGACGGCGTGGTCCGCGAACTGAATGCCGCGGCCACCGATTTTCTCGGCGCCCCGCTGCAGAACGCGCCCTGGTCCGACGTTCGCCAGCGTGCCTTCACTCGGGACGGCAGCACGGAAGGTGACCTGCAGCTTCACGACGGGCGCACGCTGAGCCTTGCCCAGCGGCTGCTGCGGCCTGGTCCAGGTCGAGTCCTGCTGTTCACCGATGTCACGGAACCCCGCAAAGTGCAGCAACTGCTCGCCCGTCATCGCCGCCTTGCGGCCATGGGCGAAATGGCCGCGGCGCTGGCGCACCAGATTCGCACGCCGCTGTCGGCCGCATTGCTCTATACGGAAAATGCGGCGCGGCCCGGCCTGACCGATGAAAAACGGGGGTCGCAACTCGCCAAAGCGTCGCGCTGCCTGCACGACCTGGAGAAACTGATTGCGGACATGCTCGGTTTCGCCCGGGGTGCCGGCGCTGCCCAGACGCCGCTGTCCGTCGCCGATCTGCTCGACGGGCTGCGCACCGCGCTGGCTGCAGTCACTGACAGCGGCCAGCAAGTGCATATTCCCGAGTTAAGCACCGACTGGCAGGTTGCCGGCAACCGCGAGGCGCTGGCCGGCGCCGTATTGAACCTTGCTATGAACGCCCTGCAACACGGTGGCCCGCAGGCACGGGTTGACGTGGATGTCGAGGCGCACGGCGTCCGACTGGAAATACGGGTGCGCGACAACGGCCCGGGCGTTCCGCCGGATTACCGGGAGCGCATTTTTGAACCCTTCTTCACGTCCCGTCCCGACGGCACCGGCCTTGGCCTGGCCGTCGTGCGCTCTGTCGCCAGGGCCCACGGCGGCGACGTGGTGTTGGACACGGGCGCTAACACGGGTGCGTGCTTTGTCGTCCACCTGCCCCTCGCTGGCGCCGAAGTGCAAACCTCGCCAGGCAAGCTCGCGGAGGTGGCGGCATGACGACGCAGCCCATTCTGCTCGTGGAAGACGATGCGCCGCTGCGCGAAGCCCTGGCCGCCACCCTGGAGCTGGGTGGTTACGACGTGTGCGAAGCCACCGACGGCACGGTGGCCCTGGACATACTCCGCCGCCGGTCCGTCGCCGCCGTGGTCACCGACTACCAGATGCAGCCGATGGACGGCTACGAACTGCTGTGTCAGCTGCGCGAACGTCATCCCGGCCTGCCGGTCCTGCTGATGACGGCCCACGGGACGATTCAACACGCGGTGCAGTCGATGCAGGAAGGTGCGACAGACTACCTGGTCAAGCCATTTTCCGCCCAGGTACTGACGGACAAACTCGCGGCCATCATCCCGGAGTTGCCGCAGGATTCTGCCCTGATCGCCGTTGATCCCAGGACGCTGGAGGTGCTCGATCTCGCCCGGCGGGTGGCGACGGGCGATGCCACGGTGCTGCTCACCGGCGAAAGCGGTACCGGCAAAGAAGTGTTTGCCCGTTTCATTCACACGACTTCGGCACGCCGGGATGAGGCCTTCGTAGCCATCAACTGCGCGGCGATTCCGGAAAACATGCTGGAAGCCGTATTGTTCGGCCACGAAAAAGGCGCCTTCACCGGCGCCGTTGACGCCCGGGCCGGCAAGTTTGAACAGGCCCAGGGCGGCACGCTGTTGCTGGACGAGATCAGCGAGATGGACCTTGGCCTGCAGGCCAAGCTGTTGCGGGTTATCCAGGAACGCGAAGTGGAGCGCATCGGCGCGCGGCGCAGCATCCCGCTGGACGTGCGCCTGCTGGCTACGACCAACTGCAGCCTGGCGGAGCGGGTTCAGGACGGCCGCTTTCGCGAAGATCTTTACTACCGCTTGAGCGTGTTCCCGATCGAACTGCCGCCGCTCCGGGCGCGGCCGCAAGACATCGTGCCGCTGGCGCGACATTTCCTGCAAACGGCCGGCACCCAACAGCACCCGCCGGTACCCCTCACCGACCAGGCCGCCCGGGTGCTCGAGAGTCACGACTGGCCCGGCAACGTGCGCGAACTGCAGAACCTGATGCAGCGCGCAGTCATTCTGAGCAACGGCACGCCGATACGGCCCCGCGACCTGCGCCTGGAAGACCTGCGCGCACCCGGCACGGGTGCAACGGCCGACGCCGAGGACGCAAGCGGGCTGCAGAACAACCTGAAGTCCGTAGAAGGGCAAATGATTCTTGATGCCCTCGACCAGGGCGGCAACCGCCAGCGCGCCGCCGAAATCCTGGGCATCAGCCCGCGCACCCTGCGTTACAAGATCGCGCGGCTGCGTGAGGCAGGCATTCAAATTCCGGCGCACCGGGGCCAACCGGCGGCTGCCTGAGCGCTTCGGCCGAAGGGAGAAAGACATGAGCGACATGGAAATCAACAAAGTTCTCAGCCAGATGCGGACGATGGCGGCGGAATTGCAGCCACAGGCGCAGACGCCACCGCCCGCCGCAGGAGAGACAAATTTTGCCGACGTGATGGGCAATGCGGTCAGCAGCGTCAGCGACGCACAGGCCACTGCGAACCAGCTGGTGACCGGCTTCCAGTCGGGCGCAACGGATGCGAGCGTGGCCGAGGTCATGGTGGCCATGCAAAAGGCCAGCCTGTCATTTCAGGCCATGACCGAGGTTCGCAACAAGCTGGTCGAGGCGTATCAGCAAATCATGAACATGCCTATCTAGGCATGCAGACCGAGGAACGGTAAATGGCCGAGACAACTGCACTGACGCTGGGACCGCTGACCACGCTGGAGCGCGTCCCCGGACTCAAACAGCTGGCGATGCTGGTGGCGCTTGCCGTCAGCGTGTCCGTCGGCGTCACCGCTGCTTTCTGGGCGCGCGAGCCGGGCTACAGCCTGCTCTACAGCAACATTTCCGACCAGGATGCGGGTGAAATCGTGGCCGTCCTGTCGGCCAGCGAAATCCCCTACGAACTCGACAGCAAGACCGGAGCCATCCTGGTGCCGGGTGACCACATCCAGGATGCACGCCTGAAACTCGCAGGCCAGGGCCTGCCGCGCGGCACGGGTTTCGGTCTCGAAATGATGGAGGGCGATAACGGTTTTTCCACCAGCCAGTTCATGGAAAACGCGCGCTACCACCACGCGCTGGAAACGGAACTCGGCCGCACCATCGCCAATCTGCGTCCGGTGCAGAACGCGCGGGTGCACCTGGCGCTGCCGAAGAACACCGTCTTTCTGCGCCAGAAACGCAAACCCGGCGCGTCCGTCCTGGTCTACCTGTTCCCGGGGCGCACCCTCGAACAGACGCAAGTGGCATCCATCGTGCACCTCGTGGCGTCGAGCGTCCCGGAACTGGAGTCCGGCGCCGTCACCGTCGTGGACCAGCATGGCCGGCTGCTGACCACCCCCCAGGGGGCAGCCGGTATGGCACAGAACACCCAACAGTTTGAATACGTGCGCATGATCGAAGACAGCTACGCACAGCGAATCACGGACCTGCTCACGCCGATGCTTGGGCCCAATCGCGTGCGGGCCACCGTCGCTGCCGAGCTGGACTTCACCGTGCGTGAAGAAACGGTCGAGGCTTTCGATCCGAGCCGGCAGGCCGTGCGCAGTGAACAGCTAAGCCAGGAAACTCGCACCGGCTCCGGTGCTACCGGCTACAGTGGGGTACCCGGCGCGCTGAGCAACCAGCCGCCCGAGCCCGTGCCGGAGGCGCCGGCCGAGGCCGCCCAGCCGCCAGTGCCAGGTGCGGAAGAAGAGGCAACGAAGGCCGAACCGCCGCCGGCGCCCAAGAGCGAAACGCGGCGCAGCACCCGCAACTTCGAACTGGACCGCACACTCAGCCGCACCGTACAACCCACCGGCAGCATCCAGCGCCTGTCCGTGGCCGTACTCGTGGACAACAAGGAGGTCACGAACGAAGACGGCGAACTGGTCAGCGAAGCCTTGAGCCCGGCCGAACTCGAGGAAGTGACGCAACTGGTCCGCGAGGCCGTGGGCTTCAACGAGGAGCGGGGTGACAGCGTCAGCGTCAGCAACGTGTCCTTCTTCGCGGAGGTTATACCCGAGTTCGAGGAGCCGGGCATGCTCGACAGTCCGGCGGTCCGCGACGGCATTCGCCAGGCCTTGTGGGCCGTGCTGCTGATCGCGCTGGGCCTTGGCATCATCCGGCCCATCGTGCGCAGCCTGAGCGCCGGCCTGACGGGCAGTGGGATGGCCGCCGCCACAGGTCAGGGCAGAGTCATGCAAATGGCCGCACCGGCAGCCGCCGGAGCGATGGGCTCGGCCATGGCGACCAACATGGAGATGCCGCCCCAGGCGCCCCTGAGCTTCGATGACCGAGTGAACGTTGCAAGACAGCTTGCCGAGCGCAACCCGGAACGCGTGGCGCAAATCGTAAGAGGTTGGGTGCAATCCGATGACTGACGTAACCACACTCAGCGGGCCCGAGCGCGCCGCAATCTTTTTGATGTCCCTGACGGAAGCCGAAGCGGCCGGCATCATGCAGCACATGGCCGTGGGCGAGGTGCAGAGGCTCGGCCAGGCGATGGCAAAATTGCGCAAAGTATCTCGTGACCAGGCCAACCACGTGCTTGGTGACTTCACCGAGAGCGTCGAATCCGAAGCACCTTTGGTGGGTCGCTCACCACAGTCCCTGCGCCGCCTGCTGTCGAGTTCCCTGGGCGAGGAGCGCGCGAATTCCATGCTGGATCGCATTGTCGATGACGAGCCGCGCGGCCTGGATTCCCTGCAGCTCATGGATCCGAAAGAAGTATCCGAACTCATCCATCGCGAGCACCCGCAAGTGATCGCGATTGTGCTCGCCGGCCTGGAATCCAACAAATCAGCGCTGGTCCTGCAACAGCTGCCGCAGGTGCTGGCCACGGACGTGCTGTCACGCATCGCGAAGATGGACGAAGTGCGCCAGAGCGCCATCGAAGAGCTGGACGAAGTCATGCAGCAGCGCTTCTCGCAATCCGGAGGCTACAAGGTCAAGGCCATGGGCGGCGTGCGCAGCGCGGCGGAAATCCTGAATATTGTTGGCAAAGAAACGGAGCAGAAAATCATTGCCGAGCTCGACGAGCGCGACCCGCCGCTGAGCCAGGAAATACAGGACAACATGTTCGTGTTCGAGAACCTGCGTGACCTGGACGATCGTGGCATTCAGGCCCTGGTGCGCGAAGTCACGTCCGACACGCTGGTCATCGCGCTGAAGGGTGCCGATGAAGGGATGCAGGAAAAGATCTTCTCGAACATGTCCAAGCGCGCCGGGGAACTGCTGCGCGACGAACTCGAATCGAAGGGCCCCATGCGTATCAGCGACGTAGAGGAAGCGCAGAAGGAAATCGTCGGCACGGCCAGACGCCTGGCCGACGAAGGCTCCATCATGCTCGGCGGGGGCGGCGATGACTTCGTCTAATCCGCGGCTGATACCGGGCAAGTCCGTCCCGGGCGACCTCGTGACCTGGGAAGCGCCGGAGGTCCAGACTCCGGGAGATCGCCAGGATCCCGAAGCCGAGCTCGAGGCCCTGCGCAAGCGCGCCTGGGACGAAGCGTACCAGGCCGGGCATGCAGCCGGGCTGGCCGCCGCCGACGAGCAGGTCGCCGCGCAGGTCGATGCCCTGACTACGGTATTGAATGCCTTCACGCGGCCGATGCATGAGCTGGACCGGCAAGTGGAAGATGAACTAGTGGAACTGGTACGCGCCGTCGCGCGCCAGCTCATTCGGCGCGAACTGCGCACCGAACCCGGTGAAGTGATCGGCGTGATTCGCGCCGGTCTCGACGCGCTGCCCGCCGCTGCCAGCAACGTAGTCGTGACTTTGCACCCCGAAGACGCGGCCCTGGTCCGGGAACGACTGCAACCGAGCGACGGCGAAACGCCGTGGAAAATTCAGCCGGATCCGGTGCTGGAACGCGGCAATTGCCGCATCACTTCCGAAACCTCCCAGGTGGACGGCCGCGTGGAGACACGCCTGGGCCGCGTGATTGCCGGTCTGTTCGCCGAAGCCCGCAACCCGGAGTCCACCGGCGGTGACTGATCCGGCAACCCCGCCAACCGACGGGAACCCCGACCCGGTGACGCTGCCTGAACACGAAATCGTGGCCTACGCGCGGAACCGTGGCGCCCGTTGGGCGGACTACCTGGCCGATCTGCGCCCCCGGCTGCAGCCTTCCACGCCGGTGGTCGAAGGCAAACTCGCGCGCGTGGCCGGCATGACCCTGGAGGCCGTCGGCTGCGAAGCCGCCCTGGGCGCACGTTGCCTGATCGAAACCCGCGGGCGTAGCGCACTGGAAGCCGAAGTTGTGGGCTTTGCCGACGACCGTCTGTACCTGATGCCCACCGGCCAACTGGACGGGCTGACACCCAATGCTCGCGTCATTCCGACACTCAGCACCGCCCGGGTCCGGGTCGGCGAGGAACTGCTCGGGCGTGTGATCGACGGCGCAGGTATGCCGCTGGACGGTGGCCCGGTGCTGCGCTGCGATCGTCGCGTGCCAGTCGGAGGCCGTGAAATCAATCCACTGAGTCGGCAACCCATCAGCGAACCATTGGATGTCGGCGTGCGCGCCATCAACGCGCTGCTAACCACCGGCCGCGGCCAGCGCCTCGGCCTGTTTTCCGGCAGCGGCATCGGCAAGAGCAGCCTGCTGGCAATGATGACCCGCTTCACCCGGGCCGACGTGATCGTGGTGGGGCTGATCGGCGAACGTGGCCGCGAAGTGAAAGAATTCGTCGAGGACAACCTCGGCCACGAAGGCCTCGCGCGAGCGGTTGTCGTCGCCACACCGGCCGACTCGCCACCGCTCATGCGTGTACACGGCGCGTGGACTGCCACCGCGATTGCCGAGTACTTTCGCGACCAGGGCAAGGACGTACTGCTGTTGATGGACTCGCTGACACGTTTTGCGCAGGCACAGCGCGAAATCGGTCTCGCCATTGGCGAGCCGCCCGCTACCAAAGGTTACCCGCCATCGGTGTTTGCCCGGCTGCCGCAGCTGGTGGAACGCGCCGGCACCAGCGCCGCGGGCAGCGGTTCCATTACGGCCTTCTACACCGTGCTGGCCGAAGGTGATGACGAACAGGACCCCATCGTCGACGCCGCGCGGGCCATCCTGGATGGCCACATCATGTTGTCGCGAAGCATTGCGGAGAGCGGTATCTATCCGCCGGTGGACGTTGAATCGTCGGTCAGTCGCTCAATGCTGCGTGTCGTCGACGCCGAGCATCAGCAGGCAGCCCAGCGCTTTCGCGAAATACACGCCTACTACACCCGTCACCGGGACCTGATTACGGTGGGTGCATACCGCAGCGGCGCCGATCCGCAACTGGATCGCGCCGTCTCGCTATGGCCCCGCATCGAAGCCTTCCTCGGTCAGTCGCTGCACGAGCCGGTGGGGCTCGAAGACAGCGTCGACCAGCTGTTGGCACTTGTGAACACACCGTTGGCCTATACCGGCAACGCAGACACTGAGACACCTGCAGGAGATACGACCACGTGAGCGACAACAACATGCAAACTCTGCGCACGCTCGCCGACACGGCGGAACGGGAGAGCTCGCGCATTCTGGCCGAACGGCGACATGTCATGGACCAGGAACAGCAGCGGCTCACGCAGTTGCAGGCTTACCTGCAGGAATATGCGGCGCCGGAATCGGGTTCGGGTCTGCTGGTGGATTCCATCCGCACACGCCGTGACTTCGTGAGCCGCATTCGCCAGGGCATCGAGCAGCAGGAAAAAGTGCTGGCAGGCTTATCGCATCAACTGGACCTGGACCTCCAGCGGTGGCGTGACGCCCGCACCCATGCCCTCGCCCTGCAGCGCTACTCCGAGCGACTGCAGTCCCAGGTCGAAGAGAAGGTCGCGCGGCGTGAGCAGGGGCGCCTGGATGAAGTCGGCCGTCAGCAGCACCTGGCACGTTCGATCTGACCGTCTGCCGAACTCTTAACGAACAATGGGGACTATGGGACTCACCGCAACGCTGGCACGGGTCTTGCTTCTATATCCGTAAGACCATCGCTGCGAGCGAGACTTGGAAACGACCGCCAGCATTCCGGAGATCCTGATCCCGGCCCCCCCGGCACCCACGGGGGCGGGCCCTGCAGCCGTGGGAGGGCCGGCCGTGCAGGCACCTGGCAACCCGGCCCAGACCGACCCGTCGAAGCCTGAAGGTGAGGGTGAATTCTCCAATACTTTCAATACCCTGCAGGAAGATTCTGCAACGGCAGACCCGCTGCAGACACGCCCGTCTGCAGCGTCCGGCCCACCCGTCGCGGCCCCCACCAGGCCCGTTTCACCCGCCCTCGA
>CAMYJV010000017.1 GCA_947258805.1 uncultured Gammaproteobacteria bacterium
AGTGGCTGGCTGATCGCCGTCATTGCAATACTCGTGGTAAATATCTTGCTCGTCGGCGCGCTGCTGCTGCGTGAAGACAGCGACGCGCCGGCCACACGCACCGTGCAACCCGCGCCGGTCCCCAGGGCCACACCCGCCCCGGCGCGGCGCCCGGCGCCCACCGCGCCGAGGCGCGAAGACATCCGACCGCTGGCCGAAGAAGTGCCTGGCGCGGCGGACACCGATGTGCCGGGAGCGGGCGGCACGGTTGCAGCAAACCGGCCGGCCCAGGCCGTGGCCGCATTGGCCACACCCGCGCCGGAGCCTGCTGCAACACCGTCGACCTCCAGTGCTGCCGCCGGACTACCCAGCATGGAACAAGTCGTGCTCGAAGGCCGGCTGGAAATGAACATACTGCGCCTCGACATACACGTGTACAGCGAACAGCCCGCGCAGCGTTTCGTGTTCATCAATATGACCAAGTACCGGGAAGGTGAAGCCCTGAAGGAAGGCCCGCGCGTGGAGAACATCACGCCGGACGGCGTCGTGCTGAGCCACCAGGGCAACCGTTTCGTACTGACCCGCTAGAGACCACGGCCAGGTTTGCTCACTCGGCGTCCACGGGCTGGATCAGGTCGGCGCCGTCATGGGCCGGGCTGTTCACCGCCCGGCTGACCGGCTGCATGTGCAGCTCCGTGGTGACAACACTATCCAGGACCGCCAGCGCCTCGTCGCTGCCTGCCGCGCCGAGCCATCGATCGAGCGCATCGGGCGGCAGAATAACCGGCATGCGATGGTGAACCTCGCGCATGGCGCCGCTGGCCTCGGTGGTGAGCAGCGTGCAGGTCTCAAGGGGCACATCGCCCTTGTCCCAGTGCTCCCACAGCCCCGCCATCAGGAAAGGCCCGCCGGCGGCCGCGGTGATGAACCACGGCTGCTTCGGACCATCTGCCCGTTGCTGCCACTCGTAAAAGCCGTCGGCAAGGACTGCGCAACGCCGCCGCCGGAAAGCTGCCCGGAATGCGGGCTTCTCCGCCACCGTCTCGAGCCTCGCATTGATCAGCCGGTTGCCGATCGCCGGTTCCTTCGCCCAGCTGGGCACGAGCCCCCAGCGCAGCATCGCAAACTCCGCCGCCGTCGCCTTTCCCGCCCGGAGCGTAGCCACCAGTTGCGTCGGCGCGATATTGTAATGCGGTTTCAGTTCGACGGTGCAATCGACACCGAAGAGTTCCTGCACGGCCTCGCGCGGCGAAAAGAAAGCAAACCGGCCACACATACTTCAGGCCAGCCTCAGTCGCGTATACCGACGCCCCGGTGGATCAGCACCAGGCTCAGCATAAACAACCCGCCCAGAAAGGCCAGGATGATCAGGTAGGCGACCCAGATATTGATGTCCGAAACGCCCAGCACGCCGAATCGAAACGCATTGACCATGTACAGGATCGGATTCAGCAGTGACAACTGTTGGGCGAATTCCGGCAGCAGGGACACGGAGTAGAACACGCCGCCGAGATAGGTCAGCGGCGCCAGCACAAAGGACGGAATAATAGACACGTCGTCGAACTTGCGCGCAAAGATCGCGTTGATGAGGCCACCGAGAGAGAACACGGCGGAGGTCAGGATGATCACGCTGACCGCGATGAACAGGTTGTGAACGGGCAGCCGGGTAAAAAACAGCGCGATCCCGGTGACCACCAGACCAACCAGCAGGCCACGGACCATGCCACCCAGCATATGACCGATCACGATGACCCAGTTGGGCATTGGTGCGACCAGCATCTCCTCGAGGTGGCGGTTGTACTTGGCGCTGAAGAAAGACGACACCACATTGCCGTAAGAATTGGTAATGACCGACATCAGGATCAGCCCCGGCGCGATGTATTCCATGTAATCGAACCCCGCCATCTGCCCGATGCGCCGGCCGATCAGGGTGCCGAAGATCAGGAAATACAGCGTCATCGTGATGGCCGGCGGCACCAGGGTCTGGACCCAGATCCGCATGACGCGCTGGAATTCCTTGTTCCCAAGTGTGCCGAGGCTGATGAGCTGACCCTGCAGGTTCATGAGGCCCTCGCAGCGATGGACTCCACGGCCTGCTCTTGACTACCGCGTTCGGTAAGGCGAAAGAACACCTCTTCCAGCCGATTCGATTTATTGCGCATGCTGATCACGCTGATGCCCGCACCGCTGAGCATGCGGAACAGGCCGTTCAGGTCCTGGTTGCGGGTGATTTCCACCTGCAGCTCGTTCTCGTTCAGCAGCGTGACGTCAAACTCGTCGAACAGCGGCAAGGCCACCACGGGCTCACGCGTGGTCAGGACGAAAATTTCCCGATGCAGTTTCATCAGGATCGACGTCATGCGATCGTTCGCCACGATCTTGCCGTGGTCGATGATGCCGACATGCCGACAGAGCTTCTCCGCTTCTTCCAGGTAGTGCGTGGTCAGAATGATGGTGGTGCCCTGTTCGTTGATCTCGCGCAGAAACTCCCACATGGAGCGCCGTATTTCGACATCCACCCCGGCCGTCGGTTCGTCGAGTATCAGCAGCCGGGGCTTGTGGACCAGGGCCCGGGCAATCATCAGCCGGCGCTTCATGCCGCCGGACAGGTTTCGCGCGATGTCGTCGCGCCGGTCCCAGAGTTGCATCTGTTCCAGGACTTCCCGGGCACGCCGGCGCGCCTCGCGACGCGGAACGCCGTAGAAGCCCGCCTGGTTCGCCACGATATTGTCCAGCTGGTCGAACTGGTTCAGGTTGATTTCCTGGGGTACGACGCCGAGGCAACTCTTGGCGGCGGCGAGGTCGGTGTCCAGGCTGTGGCCGAAAACCTCGACCTGGCCGGAAGTCTTGTTGACCAGGGACGTGACGATGCCGATGGCCGTGGTCTTGCCGGCCCCGTTGGGCCCGAGCAGAGCGAAGAAATCGCCCTCCTCCACGACCAGATCAATGCCGTCCAGGGCCCGCACGCCGTTAGCGTAGGTCTTGACCAGGTTTCGAATCGCGAGTGCGTGCATGACCGACCATTTTGCCCGTCCGGAGAACCACAGGCCAAGGGTGGGTCAGCAGCGGCCGAAAACTCAGGCGCGATGCCGTTGCGGACGTGGCGGCCGCAAACCGGCCAGACCCAGCGGAATCAGGTCGAGCCCGACGGGGCGCCAGCCATCGGCCTTCATGCGCGCGGCCCGCATCAGCAGTGGCAGCAGGTTGGGGCTGAAGGCCCGGCACACGCGCAGTTGCGAGGCTGCCAATGGGACACAGTTCTGGATCGTGTCGAAGCCGAGCTGTGCGAGCCGCTGCACCCGGGCCTGATCGGCACCCACGCACAGGGATGCGGCAACTGGCTGGTGGCGGGCAATTTGCCAAAGGTACGTCAGCAGGCCCGCCGCATAGGAATTGGCGGCGAGGCGCCAGGCAGGATCCAGGTTTGCCGGCGGTGGCTGTTCGGCAACCTGCGTCGATAACGGCAGCGTCCGGAAACCGGCCAAAGGTACCGGCAGTGCAGCCAACCGCCGCAGCTCTGAAGCATTCAGCGCAGCCAGCGCCTGAACGCTCCGGGGGTGCAGGCCGAGCATTTCGAGCCCGGCGTCACCAGCCCGGGGGTCCGCCACCAGGCTCAGGAAGGCCACGTTCAGATCCCGAATTTCGACGAAAAAAACCTTATCCAGCGCTTCACACCGCATTGGCCAGCTCCTCATATCTCAGGGCCGGATTACTATATATGGGAATTTTCGACCATAAAAGGTAAAAACAGCCTTGAATCGGGTTCCGAACCCGTTTCCAGCCAAAGGGAGAAGAATTGTCATGCGGGTAACAGATGACCGCTACTCAGGCGAGTTGGAGAGGTTTGACCTGGCCATGCGGATGATCCGGCACGAAGCCCGAACCGGCACGATCCGTGCCTGCACGGGCTTCACCGAAGACCGCGTGCGCAAGCTCGTTGCCAGCTACTGCCGGGAGACGGGCCGGCCGCCGTTGCGGCGCCGGCGCGGCAAGTCGCCGCGCCAGGTGGCGCCTTTCGTCAGCAGCGCCGAGCGCCAGGCCGAGACCACCCGGCTCGCGACGCTATATATCTATTGCCGCGCAGCTGACCTGAACGCCGAAGGCCGCATCACGCGCGACGAGAACGACTCGCTGGTCGAGATTGCCCAGCGGGTGTGCCAGGCCTACGAACTCTATGAAATGCTTGAACCCAGCCCAACGCTGTCCTTCGAATGGGCCTGGAACCTCTATCATGCGCTGCTGGTAACGGGTGAACTGTACTTTGCGTGGTGTGCGGCTTGCGATGCGCCCTATGTTCAGGACCGCTACGCACTGGATTACGAACACTGCCCGTCATGTGAACTGCGTGAGCAGCAGGAGAGGCGTGCACATGAACTCCGATGACTGCCCCCGATGACTAAAGTCGAGATCACCTTTGCCGGCGGGCGTCTGGACCGGGCGCCGGAGGTGCGCGCGGATCCCGCCGCGCTGCACGCGGCGCTGACCTCGCCGCAGGCCCGCTTCGTGCCGGTCTGGCAACAACGCTGCCTGGTGCAGAACGACCGGGCGGGCCTGCTGAGCGCGGCCGAGCTGGGCGCGGCCGCGCCCGGAGTGGATGCCGCCATTCTGCTTGGCCGGCGCGCCGACGAGTGGCTGTTCGCCGCAGAGCTCGATGCGGCGCGGGCGCCGAAGCTTGGCCCGGGCCAGGTGTTTGCCGAGCTCCGCGAGGTCATGGGGCAGTTGCCGGCCGGGGACGCCGCCCTGGTGGCCTAGCGGCGTGTGCGGCGCAGAGAACCGGCCGCGAGAAGGCGGCTTTGTCATGGAGTGCACCGCGGCGGGTTGCGGACATCGCAGTTTTCCGCGTCTCGATCCGGCGGTGATCGTGCTGGTACACCATGGCGAAAGCTGCCTGATGGGGCGCCAGCCCACCTGGCCGGAAGGCCGTTTTTCGACAATCGCCGGCTTCATCGAGCCGGGCGAAGGCCTTGAAGATGCGGTGCGCCGCGAAGTGGCTGAAGAGACCAACATCCGGGTCGGTGCCTGCCATTATTTCGCGTCGCAGCCGTGGCCGTTTCCCGCGGCATTGATGATCGGCTTTCACGCCGTGGCTGAAAGCACCGATATTCGTCTGAACGACGGCGAGCTGGCCGACGCCCGCTGGCTGACACGCGAGCAGATTGCGGGCCGGGACGTCACCTTGCCGCCGCGCACCTCCGTCGCCTTCCGGCTCATCGAATCATGGTTCGACAAGGGCGGCGTCACGCTGCGTGAACTGGGGATAGAGGGCCCGCCTCTCAAGCTGCGCCGCTGACCGCCGGCAGGCAGCGGTCGAGGAACGCGCGCACGTCGGCGAGTTCATCGGGAATCACGGCATGCGGAATAGGGTAGGTACGCCACTCCGCATCACCATTGACTGCCTGCAACTGTTCATGGGAAGCGCGGCCGATCCACTCTGGCACCACCGGGTCAGCTTCGCCGTGCCCCTGGAATATGGGCGTCGACCGGTTTGCCGGGGTAATTTCTGCCGCCAGGGTGCGAGCCAGCGGCAGATAACACGACAATCCGACGATGCCGGCCAGGCGCTGCGGAAATCGCAGCCCGGTGAAAAGCGCCGTGGCACCGCCCTGGGAAAAACCGCCCAGTACGATTCGCTCCGCAGGAATGCCTCGGGCGATCTCGGCTTTCAGCAGCGCGCCCACACTAGCAGCGGCGCTGCGAATTCCCCCTTCGTCCTCCGGGTGGCCGTCTGGATCGAGATCGCCGATGTCGTACCAGGCCCGCATCTGCATGCCCGCATTCACCGTGACCGGGCGCACGGGTGCGTTCGGAAACACAAAGCGCAGCGGCCGTTTGGGGCCCAGGGCCAACATCGGCACCACGGGTTCGAAATCGTGGGCATCAGCGCCCAACCCGTGTAGCCAGATCACCGCCGCGTCAGGGGCCGGCCCCGACTCCCGCACCAGGGTGCTGAGTTCGTTCATGACAGCTCCGCCGGAATTCAGCGGCTGATGGTAATCGCGTGCACGCAGCCATTGACAGCCAGGCGTCAGATGATAGTATGCGCATCCTTTTTATTTTATGCGCATACTTTGATGCCGATCGATCAGGCAGCCCGCTCCGCTAGGCAACAGGCGATCCTGGACATCCTGCAGGAACGGACCGTGACCCGGCAGGCCGAGGTTGTGGCCCTGTTGCAGGACCGCGGGATCCCGGCGACACAGTCGAGCGTGAGCCGCGATCTGCGCCAGCTCGGTATTGCCAAGCTGGATGAAGGTTACGCCGAGGCGCGCAGAGCGCCTGCCGAAGACAATCCGCGCCCGCCCGGCGACTTTGTCCGCGGCACGGCGGCGGCGGGCGCCAATCTGCTGGTCATCCGCACGGCCGTAGGGGCCGCGGCGCGGGTTGCGGTCTACCTGGACCGGGCGGGCTGGTCGGAAATCGTCGGCACCCTCTCTGGCGACGACACGGTGTTCGTTGCCACTGACAGCGGCGCCGCACAGCGCCGCCTCCAGGCGCGGCTGCGCGCAGAATTTGCCATCGACGAAAACTCGGGACACAACGGATGACTAACGACAAACCCAACGCGACGCCCATCGTCCTGGCCTTTTCCGGCGGCCTCGATACGTCATTTTGCGTGCCGTGGCTGAAGGAAACCTACGGCCGGCCGGTCGTCACGGTCACCATCAATACCGGCGGCCTGGATGCTGCCGGCGCGGCCGAGCTGGAAGCCCGCGCCCTGGCCCTGGGTGCCAGGGAGCACGTGCTGGTGGAAGCGCGGCCGCGGTTCTTCGACCAGGTGCTGCGCTACCTGATTGCGGGCAACGTGCGCCGCGGCCAGTTGTACCCCCTGTGTGTCGGTGCCGAGCGCGGTATCCAGGCCGCCCTGATGGCCGAGGTGGCCGGCGAACGGGGCAGCGACACCGTCGCCCATGGCTGCACGGCCGCCGGCAACGACCAGGTGCGCTTCGAGATTGCGCTGCGCACGATCAACCCGGGGCTCGACGTGCTCGCGCCGGTGCGCGATCATGCTTTCCAGCGCGATACGCAGGTTGCCTACCTGGACGAGCGGCAGCTCCCGGTGCCCGCGAAGGGCTCGGCCTACTCCATCAACCGTGGACTGTGGGGCGTAACCATCGGCGGCACGGAAACCCTGGACTCGAAGGGCTCCATACCGGAGAGCGCGTGGGTCTTATCCGCCGGCGCGATGGACCAGCCACAGGCCCCTGAAACCCACAGACTCGCTTTTGAACAGGGCATTCCGGTCAGCCTCGACGGCACCGAGATGGAGCCCGTGGCGCTGATCGAAGCCGTGGAAGCACTGGCCGCAGCGTTTGGTATCGGCCGGGGCATTCACCTGGGCGACACGGTACTCGGTACGAAGGGCCGGGTGGCTTTCGAAGCGCCGGCCGCCGAAGTGCTGCTGACGGCGCACCGGGAACTGGAGAAGCTGGTGCTGAGCGGCCTGCAGCAGAGGATCAAAGACGCCGTGTCTGCGAACTACGGCGATTTCATCCATGAGGGCAAACAGCTCGACCCGGTATGCCGGGATATCGAGGCGCTGCTGGAATCTTCACAAGCCCGCGTCACCGGGCAGGTCAGGCTGCACATGCAGCCCGGCAGCGTGTTTGTCGAAGGTGTGGAATCGCCGCACTCGCTGATGGCGGCGACGAAGGGCAAATACGGCGAAGCGGCGGGCGAGTGGACGGCGCAGGATGCGCTGGGCTACTCGAAGATCCTGGCCCTGACGGGCATGCTGCAGACCCGGGCAGCGGGGAACGACAAATGAAAACGGTCATTGCAGACAAGATCGCGTCCGTCGCGCAGGATGTCGCGCTGAAAAGAGAGCTGCGGATCTCCGCGGAGATTCCGTGCGAAGAGGGCGTGTTGATCGCAGCCGAAATCCTCAGTAGCAAGACCAGCTACAACACGCTGGAGCTGGTCAGCGGCCGCATGGCGAAGCTGCGCCCGGGCGACGTCATTGTCGGCGCCCTGGGTCACCGCAAGGCGCTGTTCGGATACTCCGGTCATCTGCCCGAGCGGCTTGTGCCGGGCGATACCGTGCAGGTACTGAACATGGGCGGCGTGCTCGGCATTTGCGACTCGATCAATGCGAATTTCGGCGCGCCCTTCGATGCCAGGGTGCTCGGAGCGGTGCTCGACTTCCCGTATCTCGGCGAACGCATCGGTGTGCCGGCACGCGTTGGCAGGGAACAGCTGGACACGGCCGTGGGCGCCGACACGCGCGGCGTGCCGGTGGTGGCTGTCGCCGGCACCTGCATGAACGCCGGAAAAACCGCGGCCGCCTGCGCCCTGATCAGCCGGCTGCGTCACCTCGGGCACACCGTAGACGCCTTCAAGGCCACCGGCGTGGCACTGCGGCGGGATATCCTTGCAATGGAAGATGCGGGCGCGCGGAATACCGCCATTTTTACCGACTTTGGCGTGGTCAGCACCACGGCAACGAACGGCCCGCCGGTCACGCGCATGATGCTGACGCGGCTCGCCGCCCCTACCTGGCGCTGTGCGCCAATGATCCCGTGGCCGCATGGGGCGGCGTGAAGCTGCTCCGCGAAGAATTCGACCTGGAGCCGCACCTGGTCACGGGACCGGCCACAGACAACGTGGTGGGCCGCCAGATCATCACCGACCGGCTCGGCGTGGCCGCAATCAATGCCATCACCGACGGCGCCGAGCTGGGCGATGCCGTGGCCGCCAGCCTCGGGCTTGGCGACACCGCGAACTGAGGAGCGCCAGGAATGACAGCGACCCCAACTTTCCTGCTGGGCGGCACGGGTTACGTGGCCGGCGAACTGCTGCGCCTGCTCGCCCAGCACCCGCACCTCGAGGTGGCGGGCGTGCTGTCCGCGAGCCGCGCGGGTACGCCGATCCGCGAGGTGTTCCCACAACTGCAGGACAGCTATGGCGACAGGGTCTTCTGCAACCGGGACGCGCTATACGAGGAGTTCCCCACGGGTCGGGCCGCCCTGTTCTCCGCCGCGCCGCACGGTGCCAGCGCCGCCCTGGTGGCTGAATGCCTGGCGCGGGCGGCACAGGCGAAAACCGAACTGACGGTGGTCGACGTATCCGCGGACTTCCGCTATCCGGACGCGGCCGCTTACGCTGCCGTCTATGGGCAGGCCCATGGTGCGCCCGAGCTGCTGGAGAGTTTCCGCTGCGCGGTACCTGAACACCTGAAGGCCATTGACCAGCCGCACGTGGCCCACCCGGGCTGTTTCGCCACCGCACTGCTGCTGGCCACCGTGCCGCTGGTGTCCCTCGACCTGGTCACCGGTGACCTGCATGCGGTGGGCATCACCGGCAGCACCGGCTCCGGCCGGACACCCGGGCCGGGCACCCACCATCCGGAACGTCACAGCAATCTCTATGCCTACAAACCCCTGGCGCACCGGCATGCGCCGGAAGTCATGGGCCTGTGTACTGCGGCGACCGGATCCCGGCCCAACCTGCACTTCGTCCCTCACTCCGGCCCGTTCGCCCGCGGCATTCATGTCACGGTGCAGGCTGCGCTGCGTGAGCCGGTGCACGCCGACGACCTGCGCGGGTCATTGGCCAATTTCTATGCCGACAGTGAGTTCGTGCAGGTGCACGACGGCACGCCGCGCATCAAGGATGTCACCGGCAGCAACTACTGCCACCTCGGCGTCGCAACGGATGCCGACGGCGTCGCGGTGTTCGCAGTCATCGACAACCTGGTGAAGGGCGCCGCCGGGGGTGCGTTGCAATGGATGAACCGGCAGCTGGGCTGGCCCGAATCCACGGGCCTGCGCACACCGGCCCTCGCGTGGATCTGAAGCGATGAATCAATACGCGACACCGGCACAGGCCGCAGAGGCCCGGCACTTGCTGCAGGTCTACCCCCAGCTGGCCATTGAGCCGACGGGTTCCGACGGGGTGTACCTGCACTGCGGCGACCGCCGGGTGCTCGACCTGTACGGCGGCCATGCGGTCGCGGCCCTGGGCTACAAGCACCCGGAGCTGCTCGCGGCCATGGACAGCCAGGCGAAGACGCTGTTCTTCCAGAGCAACGCGGTAGCCCTGGACGTCAGGGCCCGGGCTGCCGACGCGCTGATCGACTTTGCACCCGACAACCTGGAACGGGTCTTTTTCGCCAACAGCGGCGCCGAAGCCAACGAGAACGCGCTGCGCCTGGCCTGCCGACTGACAGGCCGGACGCGGGTCGTCGCCATTGAACACGGTTTTCACGGCCGCACTGCCGGTGCCGGTGCCGTCACCTGGGGGGCGGCCGGCGGCTGGTACGGCTTCCCGAGGCTGCCCTTTGACGTGGACTATATTCCGCGCGACGTCGTCGGCGCGGTAGCGGACAAAGTCACGGCCGACACTGCCGCCGTAATTGTCGAACTGGTGCAGGGCGTGGCCGGCGCCTACGACCTCGATCCCGCCTTCGTCACGGCAATCGCCGACGCCTGCAGGGCCGCGGGCACCCTGTTGATCGTGGACGAAGTACAAACCGGTGTCGGCCGCTGCGGTGCGCCCTTTGCGAGCCAGCTCTACGGTATCCAGCCTGACTTGCTCACCGCAGCCAAGTCCCTCGGCGGCGGCTTTCCCTGCGCCGCGTTACTGACCACCGCCGACGTTGCTGCGGAAGTTCGGCACGGCGACCTCGGGACGACGTTTGGCGGCGGGCCGCTGGCCTGCGCGCTGATCGAAACCGTGCTGCGCGTGGTCCGGCGCGACGGCCTGGCGGCGCGGGTTGCGCTGCTCCCGGCGCGCGCGCGACGTGCAGGCCGAACTGCTGGCGGCGGACATCCTGGCCGGCTCCAGTGCCGATCCCAATATCGTTCGATTGCTGCCACCCCTGGTACTGGAGCAGCAGCACATGGAACAACTCCTGAATACGCTGGCCGCGCTGCCAGCTTGATGAGAGAGACGATGATGAAAGAATTTTACGACCTCGCAGATTTTTCCGTCGAGCAGATTGAAGCACTGATTTCGCTGGCCAGCCGACTGCAGCATAAGCCGGAGCCCGAGGCGCTGGCGGGCAAGGTGCTGTCGCTGCTGTTCCTGAGCCCTTCGCTGCGCACCCTCGCGTCCTTCCAGGCCGCCATGGTGCGCCTTGGCGGCGGCTCCTTCGTGATCTCTCCGGAGATGTCCATTCACGGTATCGAAGCGCGGGCGGGCATCGTGATGGACGGTGTGGCCGCCGAACACATTCGCGAAGCGGTGCCGGTCATCGCATCCTACGGCGATGCAATGGGCATTCGCGCCTTCGCCGAACGGCGCAGTCTCGACGATGACCTGGCGGACCGCGAATACAACAATCTGCGCCGACTGGTGACGACGCCGCTGATCAACATGGAGTCGGCCATCGGGCATCCGTGCCAGAGCCTGGCCGACTGGAAAACGCTGGACGAAATCGGCGTGCCGAAGCAGGGCGGGCGCTTCGTGCTGAGCTGGGCCTATCACCCGCGGCCACTGCCGCTGGCCGTGCCGGCGGCAACCCTGCAGATGGCGGCCATGCGCGGTATGGACGTGACGGTGTTGCGCCCGGAAGGTTTCGAACTGCCGCCGTCGATCGTGGACCGCGCCGCGCAGGCTGCGGCCGCATCCGGTGGTTCCGTGCGTGAGACGGACGATCGCGGTGAAGCCCTGGCTGGCGCCCACGTAATCTACGCGAAGTCCTGGTCGTCGACCCGGCACTACGGGGACAAGATCGCCGACGGCGACCTGCGCCGGGACTTCGACGACTGGTGCGTGGACGATCCCTGGTTCGAATCGACGGCCGAAGACTGCCGCTTTATGCACTGCCTGCCCGTGCGCCGCGGCGTGGTGGTGTCCGATCGCGTGCTCGACGGCCCGCGCAGCGTCGTGATCCAGGAGGCCCAGAACCGCATGTACGCACAGATGGCCGTGCTGCATGCGATGCTCGGCAACGGAGGCCTGTAATGCAGAACCCGAACAATCGCGACATCGTGGTGGCGGCGCTGAAACACGCCGCGCCCTACGTGCGCATGTACAAGAACAAGGTCTTCGTGCTGAAAGCCGGTGGTGAAATTTTTGCCAGTATCGACAGCACGCGCACCTTTGTGGAGCAGATTGCGATCCTGCACCAGGTGGGCATGCGCATCGTGCTCGTGCACGGCGGCGGGCCACAGTCCACGGAGCTGTCTGCAGCCCTCGGCATGCCGACCCAGTTCGTGCAGGGCCGACGGGTCACAGACGAGCACGCGCTGGAAGTCGCAGCTATGGTGCTGAACGGCCAGATCAACACGCGCATTCTCGCCGCCTGCCGCGATCTCGACATACCCGCAGTGGGCATCAGCGGCGTGGACGCCGGGCTGATCCGCGCCCACCGGCGGCCCCCCGTGAAGGTGGACGACCACGACACGGACCATGTGGACTACGGCTACGTGGGCGACATCGAATCGGTAGACGCCGATGTGCTGCGCATGCAGCTGAACAGTGGCCTGATGCCGGTCATCAGCCCGCTGTCCGCCGACCACACCGGGACGCTGCTGAATATCAACGCCGATACGGTGGCCGCGGCCATGGCCAGCGAGCTGGGCGCGGAGAAACTGATCCTGATCACCGGCGCACCGGGCATTCTCGAGGACCGGAACGACGCGAGTTCGATCATGTCCTACCTCGACCTGGCCGGTCTGCGTGAACTGCGCGAGAACGGCTCGATGGCCGACGGAATGCTGCCCAAGGCTGCGGCGATTGAAACGGCGATCAAGGGCGGTGTGGCGCGTGTGCACATCATTTCCTACAAGATCCCTGACAGCCTGCTGCTCGAAGTGTTCACTAACGAAGGTACGGGCACGCTGGTGGTCGCCAATACGAACACCTTGTCGCCGGCAGAACAGGCGCCGGGACAGGACTAGCAGGAGCGCATCATGAGCAGGCTGTGGGACAAGGGCGAACCGCTGGACGAGCGGGTACTGCGTTATACGGCCGGCGAAGATCATCTGCTGGACGGCCGGCTCGTGCCCTATGACGTGCGGGCATCCATTGCCCACGCGCGCATGCTGAATACCCGGGGACTGCTGCAGGACGCCGATCTGACGGCCATCGTCGCCGGACTGGAGTCCCTTGCAGAAGAGCACGCCCGCGGGGAGTGGCGCATCGAACTCGCGGATGAAGACGTACACACCGCGCTCGAGCAACGGCTGACGGAACGCGCCGGCGATGCCGGCAAACGAGTCCACCTGGGACGTTCGCGCAATGACCAGGTGCTCGCCGCGCTGCGCCTGTACCTGCTCGACGTTGCCGAGCGCGCGTCACAGGCCGCCGAGGCGGTGGCCCATGCACTGGACGCGCTGGCGCAACGCGAAGCCGCAACGGAGTTGCCCGGGTATACCCACATGCAGCAGGCCATGCCGAGCTCCGTCGCGCTGTGGGCCGGCGGATATGCGGCCGAACTGCGCGACGATGCAGCCGGCATTGCGGCCAGCCGCCGGCGGCTGGCCCGCAACCCGCTGGGCAGCGCGGCCGGCTACGGCGTGCCCGGCTTATCACTGGACCGGGAACACACCCGGGCGGCCCTGGGCTTCGACGAGGTGCACGAACCCGTCACCGCGGTGCAGTTGTCGCGGGGCAAGGGCGAAGCCGGCCTGGTCTTCGAACTCTGCCTGCTGGTGCAGGACCTCGGGCGCCTGGCGGCGGACCTGCTGCTGTTCTATACGCAGGAGTTCGCCTACGTAGAGCTGCCGGAAGCTATGACGACGGGCTCGTCCATCATGCCGCAGAAACGCAATCCCGACGTGCTCGAACTGGTGCGCGGCGCAACGGCGACACTGCACGGCAGCCTCGTGGAAATTCTCGGCCTGTCCGCGAAACTCGGCTCGGGTTATCAGCGCGACACGCAGCGGCTGAAGGCGCCGCTGTTTCGGGCCGTCGATCTCACGCTGGATTCCTGCGCGATCATGGCGCACCTGCTCGACGGCGTGCGCTTCCTGCCGGAGAACATCCGGCTCGATCCCGGCATACATGCCGCATCCCGGGCGAACCAGCTGGTGCTGGAAGAAGGCCTGAGCTTCCGCGATGCCTACCAGCGGGTGGCCCGCGAACTGTCTGGAGACAAGGACTGATGCGCCCGATTGTTACGGCAATTGTTGTGGCCATTGTGCCGGTGCTGTGCCTCGCCGCCGGCGGCTGCGGGTTGAAGGGCAACCTCTATCTGCCGCCCGAACCTTTGAAACCAGGGTCCTCTGCAACCGCTGAACCCCGCTCCGGAGTCACCGACCCGACAGCAACCCAGGCCGGCGACCCTGCGGCTGCGCCACCCGAACAACCGGAGCCGGACGCAGCAATCGAAGGCACCGAAGACTTCGACGATCGCTCCCCTGAGGACCGGCAACCGTGACGAAGCGCCCGCGGCTGATCCTGGTCGACGGCTCCTCCTACCTGTACCGGGCCTTTCACGCGTTGCCGGAACTCAGCAATTCGGCGGGGGAACCCACTGGTGCAGTACACGGCGTGCTGAACATGCTGAACAAGCTGCAGCGCGACCTGGAACCGACACACCTGGCCGTGGTCTTCGACGCGCCCGGCAAGACCTTCCGCGACCAACTCTACGCTGAATACAAGGCCAACCGCCCGCCGATGCCGGACGACCTGCGCGCGCAGATCGACCCGCTGCTGGAAGCCGTGCAGGCTGGCGGCCTGCCGATGCTGCGTATGCCCGGGGTAGAAGCGGACGACGTAATCGGCACGCTCGCGCAACGCGCGGTGGCCGCCGACATGGACGTCACCATTGTCACCGGCGACAAAGACATGGCCCAGCTGGTGGGACCCCACGTGGACCTGCTGGACACGATGCCCCGGGGCCCAAGCCGCGAACCGCGCGCGACGAATACCGACGGGGTGGTGGAACGCTTTGGCGTCCGCGCGGCGCAGATCACCGACTACCTGGCCCTGGTGGGCGACAGCTCCGACAACATTCCCGGCGTGCCGAAGGTGGGCGCCAAGACCGCGGCTGCACTGCTGCAACACTACGACCATGTTGAAGACATTCTGGCCGACATCGACGGTGTTGCAGCCTTGGCGATACGCGGTGCAAAGGGCCTCGCCGGGCGCCTGGAGGAATACCGGGACACCGTCACGATGTCCAAGGATCTCGCGACGATCCGTTGCGAGCTCGAACTCGATGTCGAACCCGCAGCGCTGACGCCGGGTGAGCCCGAACTCGAGCGATTGAGACCTCTTTACGAACGCCTGGAACTGCGGCGACTGCTCGATGCGCTGCCGGAGGCGGATGAATCTCATCAACCGCGCCAGCACGCGACGGACTACACCGTTATCCAGGATCAGGCAGCTCTCGATAGCTGGATGGCGAAGTTAGCCGACGCGAATCCTGTGGCCTTCGATACGGAAACCGACAGCCTCGATTACATGCAGGCCACTATCGTCGGCGTGTCTTTCGCCGTCGCCCGGGGGGTAGCCGCCTACCTGCCGCTGGCGCACAAGGGTCCGGACCAGCCCGAGCAGCTGGACCGGGAAGCCACGCTGGAAGGGCTGCGACCGTGGCTGGAGGACCCGGCGCGCGACAAAGTCGGCCACCACCTGAAATACGATGCGCACGTACTGCGTAACCACGGCATCAGCCTGGCCGGCATCACGTGGGACACGATGCTCGAGTCCTATGTGCTGAACAGTGCCAGCAATCGTCACGACCTCGACTCCGTCGCGCGCCAGTACCTGGGAGTGGAAACCATCCGTTTCGAAGACGTCGCGGGCAAGGGTGCGAAACAGATCACCTTCGACCAGGTGCCGCTGGAACAGGCCGCGCCCTATGCGGCAGAAGATGCAGACGTCGCGCTGCAACTGCACCAGGCCCTGTGGCCCCAGCTGAAAGCCACCGGCGAACTGGCCGATGTCTATGCAGACATCGAACGACCGCTGGTGCCCGTGCTCCTCGCCATGGAAGAAACGGGTGTGCTCGTCGACCGTGACCTGCTGGCCAAGCTGAGCCGGGAATTCACCGGGCAGATGGCCAAACTGGAAGCCGCGGCCTACCAACAGGCAGGCCATCCGTTCAATCTCGGCTCACCCAAGCAACTGCAGGAAATCCTCTACAACGAACTGGGACTGCCGGTGCTGCGCAAAACACCCAAAGGCCAACCGTCGACGGCCGAAGGCGTGCTGGCCGAACTCAGTGACGAACACGAACTGCCGCGCCTGATTCTCGACTACCGGGGCCTGAGCAAGCTGAAGTCCACCTACACGGATAAGTTGCCTACACAGATCAATTCGCGCACCGGGCGCATTCACACCTCTTATCACCAGGCAGTTACGTCCACGGGCCGGTTGTCGTCTTCCGACCCGAACCTGCAGAACATCCCGATACGCAACGCGGAGGGCCGCCGCATCCGCCAGGCCTTTATCGCACCCGACGGCTGGCTGTTGCTGGCCGCCGACTACTCGCAGATAGAACTCAGGATCATGGCGCACATCTCCGGCGACGCGGGACTCCTGAAAGCCTTTGCCAAAGATCAGGACATTCACCAGGCTACCGCAGCCGAAGTGTTCGGCGCGGCGCCTGGCGAGGTCACCGCCGATCAGCGGCGCAGCGCGAAGGCCATCAACTTCGGCCTGATCTACGGCATGTCTGCCTTCGGGCTCGCGCGCCAGCTGGCGATATCCCGGGACGAAGCCCAGGGTTACGTCGACCTGTACTTCGAGCGCTATCCCGGGGTGAAGGCCTATATGGACGAAACGCGCGCGCGCGCCCACGAGCATGGCTACGTCGAAACGGTATTCGGCCGGCGACTGTACCTGCCGGAAATCGCAGCCCGCCAGGCCCAGCGTCGCCAGGCTGCCGAACGGGCGGCTATCAACGCACCAATGCAGGGCACCGCGGCCGACATCATCAAGCGCGCCATGCTGGCCGTGGCCGACTGGCTGGCAACGGAACACAACGGCGCCCGGCTGATCATGCAGGTGCATGATGAACTGGTGCTGGAAGTGCCGGAACAGAACCTGGCCGCGGTGCAGAAGCGAATCTGCGAGCTGATGGCCGGTGCCGCTGATCTAAAGGTACCGCTGAAGGTAGCCGCCGGCAGCGGTCGCAACTGGGACGAAGCGCACTGACCGGGGACATTCCGCGTCGGACGCAGCATGTCCTCTTAATGCAAAGCAGCAAACTGACCCGGCGATCGCCGGGAACTTTAGACCCGTTCTAAGCTCAAATCTATCGGGCGCCTCGAGTGCCCCCCGCTAACCTCCCTGAGCGGGTAATGATAGCCGGTCACCCCAAACCGGTTGACTTGGCCTCGGGCGCACCCCTGTACTCCGCGTCCGAGGCCTTTTTTTGTGTGCCAGCCAGCAGCGCCTTGAGGCTGCGCCGTGCGGTGTCCAGGCCCTGGTCCTTGGTGGCGGAAAACAGCTGCACTTCGGCCTGCGCCCCGAGCTCCTTGCGGACCTGCGCCAGGGCCTTGGCGGCCGCCTCGCGCTTGAGCTTGTCGGCCTTGGTCAGCAACACGTGCACCGGGCAGCCGATATCCCGGCACCAGTCCAGCATTTGCCAGTCGAAGTCGCCGAGTTGCCGCCGGATGTCCACCACCAGCATCAGGCCGGTCAGGGACTGCCGGTTCTCAAAATACTCCACCAGCAGGCCCTGCCAGTGATCCCGCAACGCGCGGCTGACCCGGGCATAGCCGTAACCGGGCAGATCCACCAGTCGGCGGCCCTCGCCGAGGTCGAAGAAGTTGATTAATTGAGTGCGCCCGGGCTGCTTGCTGGTGCGCGCGAAGGCGCGCCGGTTGACGATGCGGTTGATCGCACTGGACTTCCCCGCATTGGAACGGCCGGCAAAGGCCACCTCGGTGCCCGTGTCGGGGACGAACTGCTCGGGCCGGAAAGCGCTGACCAGGAATCGGGCATCGGGATACTGGGACATAAGACTCCGGTGCCGGTGGTCGCCGGCCTACACCGTTGGTGTAGAATGCGCGCCTTTCCAGAGTCTAGCACGCCCCGGAAACGGGGCCGTTTCGACGTGATGCAAATTTTGAATCCCCAGCGGCTTGCCGCATTCATGATCTGCGCGCTCTTGAGCGCCCCGGTCGCACTGGCCCAGGGCTCTGCGGAAGCCGGGCAACAGAAGGCTGCCACCTGTGCGGCCTGCCACGGCCAGGACGGCAACAGCCTGAATCCTGAATGGCCCAGCCTGGCAGGTCAGCACGAGCAGTACATTGTGAAGGCACTGAAGGCATACCGTCCCGGTGGTAGCCGCAATAACGTACTGATGCTGGGCCAGGTTGCCGCACTGTCCGATCAGGACATGGCGGACCTCGGTGCGTATTTCGCCGCACAGCCGCGAGCGCCGCTGATGGCCGACCCGGATCTCGTCGCCGCCGGCGAACGCCTGTACCGCGGGGGCAATCAGGATAAGGGCATCAGCGCCTGCATGGCAGCGTCGGTAATCCGGCGGCCGCCTACCCGGCAGTGGCCGGTCAACACGCGACCTACACAGCCAACAGTCTGCGCGCCTACGCCACCGAGGCACGGGCATCCGATCCCAACCAGATGATGCGCAATATCTCTGCCCTGCTGAGCGACGACGACATTCGTGCCGTGTCGTCCTACATCCAGGGCCTCGAATAAACCAGCGTCCGGCGTTACCGGGCGCGCTGCCGGAAGGATTTCCACGATGAACATGCACCGACTTTTTCTGCTCCTGCTGGTCGCCTTCATCGTCAGCGCCTGCGGCAACGACGACAAGGCGACAGGTCCAGCGCCTGCAGCGATGACCGAGAGTGCAAGGGCGCCAGCCACGGCACCCGCTGAGACCACGGCCGTCGTAGAGGAAGAGATTTCTCCGGCTGCCGAAGAAGCGCCGGTTCCGCCGGCTGCGATAGAGGCGGAAATTCCCGTAGCTGCCACAGAGGCGATGGAAGACAAGCCGCCGGCCGCTGCCGCGCCGGACAAGGCCAACTGGCAGTACTCAGCCGGGCAGCACTACTCGCAGCTCACCTCGGCCCAAGGCACCAGCGGCGGCCCGGGCGGCGTCGAGGTCACCGAAGTCTTCTGGTACGGCTGCCCGCACTGCTTCAGCTTTGATCCCATCATCACCCGCTGGGAAGACGAACAGCCGGCAGATGTCCGCTTTGTCAGGTTGCCGGTGATGTGGAATCCGACCAACGAGATTCACGCGCGCATGTACTACACCGCCGAGGCCCTGGGCAAACTCGATGAAATGCACCAGGCTTTCTTCACCGCATTGCACCGGGACGGCAAGACCCTGACGCGGGAAGCGGATATTCGGCAGGTCTTCGCTGACTTCGGCGTCAGTAACGACGAGTTCGACAATACCTTCAGGTCCTTCACCGTGGAGAGCAAGCTGAAGAGAGCAAAGGACCTGACGCAGCGTTACAAGATCCGCAGCGTCCCGGTCATCGTGGTAGACGGCAAGTACGTGGTAGACGGCCCGCAGGTCAAGAGCTACGGCGACATGCTTGCTGTCACGGACGAGCTGGTCGCGAAAGAGCGCTTCGACCGCTAGTTTATTGCCCGGCCCGGCCGCCGGACGCAGTGGCCGGCGGTGACTGCGTCGCCGCGCTCGCGCAGGCTTCGCAGTTGACCCAACCGGAATCCCCGTCCGCGTAGTGTTCTTTCTTCCAGATGGGCACGCGGTGTTTCACTTCGTCGATAATGTAGCGACACGCGGCAAACGCCGAATCACGATGGTGTGAACTGACACCGACCCAGACGGCCATCTGACCGAGCTCGAGGCTGCCCAGCGCATGCACGCACGACGCATGCTCGATCTGAAACCGGTCCAGCACCTCGGCGATGATGCGCTCACCCTCTTTTACGCCAAGGCGCTCGTAGGCCTCATACTCCAGGCGCTGCACGTCGCGACCGTCGTTGTGATTGCGCACCCAGCCCTCGAAACTCACATAGCCGCCACAGGCCTGATCGTGCAGCGGCGCCAGGTGGTCGGCTGGAGACACCGAGCCGCGGACAAATTTGAATGTATTCATCCGCCGGCGACCGGCGGAATGAAGACCACGGAATCTCCGTCCGCCAGCCCAGTCTGCCAGTCGCCGAATTCGTCGTTGACCGCGACTTTCAGCTGGCCGATGGCGGGAAACTCGTGGCGACCGTTCAACTCGGCGTATAGCTGGTCGACGGTCTGCGCGTCGGTGGCGATTTCTTCACTGCTCACGCCGGTATGTTCCCGCAGCGCGGCAAAGTATTCGATGCGTATCGTCTTCATAGTCGCCAAGAACTTACACGGGGCGCCTGCGCACTGACAAGGCGATTCAGGCCGGTCCGTTGGCCAGGTCGGCAGGTCGATCTATATCCCAGGAAGCGGCCGGCATCGGCACCTCGGTCAACGCCTCGGCGTCGCGCAACAGCGACCGAGCCCCCCGATCACCCTGCAACTCCGTCAGCCTTGGCCAGTCACAGCGCGCGAAAATCGCCGGCACGCCCGGCGCACCGGCGTAGACTGCAGCGGCCGGTTGCTCCGGGGCAGCGCGCCATGCGCTGGCCAGTGCATCGTATTGGCGAGTATCGACACCCGGCTGGTCGGCCACGGCCAGCAGCACCGCATCAGCTTCGGGAGCCAGCGCGGCAATGCCCTGGCGAATGGATGCTGCCATTCCCTCCCGCCAGCCAGGATTGTAAACGCAACGCGCCGGCTCACTGGCCAGGGCCGTCACCACAGCTTCGTGGTATGCGCCGGTAACTACCAGCACCCCGACATCGCACACCGGCGCAATCGACCGCACGGTCTTCACCACCAGGCTCAGGCCATTGATCAGCGCCAGCTGTTTTGGCCGGCCGAAACGGCTGGCCGCTCCGGCGGCGAGGATCAGCCCCGCGAGCTTTTTTGGCGGTTCAGCAGTCATCGGTAAAGGCTAGTCTGCGCACTGCCCCACGTCCAACCTTTGCGAATCCACGGGCATTTGCCGCCCTGGGTTCTGCACAACAGCGAAACGCCCTGCCGACAGACTGCGCTTTGATTAGAATGGGGACGAGGGGACGCAATACAGCAAATGCATAAAGATCGGATACTGGTGGTGGTGGACCCCACCGCGGCAGAGCAGCCGGCTGCGACGCGCGGTCTGCAGCTGGCCGCAGCGCTGGATTGCGACCTGGAACTGTTGATCTGCCATCACGACCCGCGCATCAGCATGCGGCGGCTGTTCGCCGCCGTCGAGCGCGAAGCGCTGCGTGAACAAGCCCTGCGGCATCAGCTCGGCTATCTGAACTCGCTGCGCGCGGAACTCGGTGCCGACGACGTGCACATCGTCACGCGCGCGGTCTGGGACTCCCCGCTGGCCGAGGGCATCATCCGCGCGGCTCTGCGTGACGATCCACGCCTGTTGCTGAAAGACACGCACCACCATACGGCGATTGCCCGCACGCTGTTCACGAGCACCGACTGGCATCTCATTCGCGACTGCCCCACACCACTGTGGCTGGTCAAGACCCCAGCCATGAACCAGCCGCGGATACTGGCTGCCGTCGATCCCACCCATGAACACGAAAAACCCGCGGCCCTGGACGACGCGGTGCTGGCCCAGGCTGCCACGCTGGCGAGGGCCCTCGGCGGTGAGCTGCACGTCTATCACGGCTACGACACCCTCGGAGATATCGCCAACGCGGGGTCTCTGGCCATGACACCCGCACCCATTGCGGTGGAAGAGATCAGCGCTCGAGTCAATGCCGAACACCAAGCCGCGTTCGCCGAACTGATGGCCCCGCATGACATCCCGGACTCACACCAGCACCTGTTGGCAGGCGATCCAGCGACCGTGCTGCCCGGCCTCGCAGGCGAGCTGGGCGCCGCCGTGCTGGTGATGGGGGCAGTCGCCCGCGGCCGCCTGCAACGGGCTGTAATTGGCAGCACCGCCGAGCGAGTGCTCGATTATTTGCCCTGCGATGTGCTTATCGTTAAACCGCCGGGCTTCGACAGCAGCGTGACCTACAAGGCGCAATCGGCAGACTTCATGGAACTGCACGGGGCCGACGACTAGTGCCCGCGCGAGACGGCTGGCCGCAAGCGCAGTCGTCATTGTATCGTTGTCTGCCTATGGAAACGCGTTACAGTCATGAGGCGCTGGACCCGGAGGACCCGGGCCCGCGTATCGACACTGAATTCAGCGCGGCTGAATTCGACGCACTGCTCAACGCCGCTGTCGACGGCATCATCGTGGCGGACCGGCAAGGCCGCATAGTCCGCATGAACGCTGCTGCAGAACGCATGTTCGGCTACCAGGCAGCGGAGATTGCCGGGCAGAAAATCGACATCATCATGAACGCGCGCGATGCCCGCAATCATGACCGATACATGGATAACTACGTGCGTACCGGCGACCGAAAGATCATCGGTATCGGCCGGGAAGTCGTGGCACGCCACCGCAACGGCCGTGAATTTCCGGTAGACCTGTCCATCGGTGAGGCGAAAGTCGGTAGTGAAAAACGCTTCGTGGGCCTGATTCGCGACCTGACCGAGCAGAAGCGCGCCGAAGAACAGTCGCTGCAGCAACGCGAACAGATGAACCACGCGAGCCGGCTCACGACGATGGGTGAAATGGCGGCGGCCATGGCCCACGAACTGAATCAGCCCCTCAGCGCAATTTCCAACTACACCGCGGCCTGCCAGCGACTCCTGAACCAGGAGGGTAACGGGCAGGAGGAGCGCCGGGACGTAGACCGCGCGCTGGAACAGATCGGTGTTCAGGCCCACCGCGCAGCAGAGATCATCCAGCGAATCCGCGATTTTGCGCGCAGCCGGGCAACCGCGCGCGAACCGGTAGACCTTCGGGAACTGATCGCCCAGATCCTGCCTCTCGCCCGCATGGATGCCCGCGCTCATCACACCGATCTGCGTATCCGGCTGGAGAAAGACCTGCCGCTGGTGATGGCGGACCCCATCCAGATACAGCAAGTCATCCTGAACCTGGTGCGCAACGGTATTGATGCAATGGAGGCCATCCCGGATGACCAGCGCCGGCTGGACCTGCGGGCATGGCTGGAAGATGGCCAGCACGTGCGCGTGACCGTCACTGACCGCGGACCGGGCGTGCCGGAAGACGCAAAAGATGACCTGTTTACGCCGTTTTTTACCACCAAGGCCTCAGGAATGGGGCTGGGGCTGGCGATCAGCCGTTCCATCGCCACCGCCCACGGCGGTACACTGTCTCACTTTAATAATCCGGTAGTCGGTGCAAGCTTCTACCTGATACTGCCCACCAAGATTGAACCAGAAGAAGAGACCGGGCATGACTGAAAATACCGTCTTCGTGGTCGACGACGACCGGGCTGTCCTCGATTCCCTGGGGATGCTGCTGCGATCCATGAAAATTGGCTGTCAGCTGTTTGCGTCCGCCCAGGATTTCCTCGACGCCTACCAGGCAGACTGGCAGGGCTGCATCGTGCTGGACATCCGCATGCCCGGAATGAGCGGCATGGAGCTGCACCGGCACCTGGTAGAGCAGCACGCGACGATGCCCGTTATCTTCGTGACGGGGCACGGCGACGTGCCGATGGCGGTTGAAGCCATGCATAACGGCGCCTTCGACTTCATCCAGAAGCCCTACCGGGACCAGGACCTGCTGGACCGGATCAACCAGGCCCTGGCCTGGGATGAAGAACACCGCTCGCAGGAAGACCGCAAGCGTGAGCTGCTGGAGCGCTCCCAGAGCCTCACACCGCGGGAACGAGAGGGCATGGAATGTGTAGTGCGCGGCCTCGCGAATAAAGTGATTGCTATGGATCTCGACCTCAGCCAGCGTACGGTGGAAATTCACCGGGCCCGGGTGATGGAAAAGATGCACGCCCGCTCTCTGGCCGAGCTGGTGCGCATGTCCATGGTGCTCCAGGAACCCGCCTGACAGCCGAGACACATTGATGGAAATTGGCCCAACCGAACGAGAACAGATTCGCGCGCAACTGGTAACGCAGAAGCGAGAGCTGGAGGCGCGCGTGAACCGAATTCACGAGCATGCGCGCGAACCCCTGGACGCAGATTCATCCGAACAGGCGGCCCAGCTCGGCAATGTCGAAGTGGTATCCGCACTGGAAAACGAAGCGGTGCACGAGATTGCGCAAATCGACGGTGCGCTGCGTCGCCTGGAAGCCGGGAGCTACGGCATTTGCATCACCTGCGGCGAGGACATCAGCACGAAGCGTCTGGAGGCCTGGCCGGCGTCGGCCGAATGCCTGGACTGCGCGGAGACCAGCTCGCCCCGCTAGGCGCTCAGCCCTGCCAGCCGTAAGGGTCCCACGCGACCGGCGCGGTCTCCAGGTAAGCGCAAAGCCGCACGATGAATTCCTCTGCCGGAATGCCGGAGGCCTCGACGCCATCCAGGTACAAACGCGGCGCGACTTCCATGACCCCTTCGGCGCACCAGGTGCCTGGCGCACTGTCTATTTCGTTCAGTAAACAAGCCATTTCTTCCAGGTCGACCCGCAAGGCCGGTCGCTTCGCGGGCAGTTGCACCCAGCTTTCATAGCGATACTGCAGCTCGTAGCGCTGGCCCTGGATTCTGAGCAGCCGGTTGCAAGCCGTGTGCCGGTGAATCGCAAACGGGTGCACCGGTGCCCGCTCCGTCTGCAGGTAACGGCGTGCAGTGCTTTCGGGCAGTTCCAGCGGCATGCGAACCAGGGCCAGGTCGAGTTCCGGCCGCTCCTCGATCTCGACGACGCCTTCAGCTACCCACGCGAGACTCTGCTCCAGGTGCTCGTCCTGCGCCCGCCACCACTGCGCGTGGCCAGGCAGATCGGCCAGGATCGCCGGCAAGTTTTCCAACATGGCCGTGTACAGCTTCGCAGTGCGGCGGCGGTCGCAGACCGCAAACGTCGCTTTCGGCAGCGGCGAGACGTATGGATCGGTGAACGACTCAACGGTGAATGCGAGCCGCGCGGCATCGCGGTGTTCGAACACGCCGAAATCGCCGGCGCGAGAGGCATCGACAAGCAGGTCACGATATTGCTGGGCCGTGGCCGGGTCCACCAGCGCGAACATGCTGAATAGCCCGTCCTCGTCGAAATGGCTGTTGGATACGATGGCCTGCTCGCGATGCAACGCCGGCGTATCCAGGTACGCGAAGGCAATACCCGTAGAGGTGTCGCGCTTGAGTTCCGGCGGCGTGTCATTGTTGGGCCAGTGAGACAGTGTCAGCGTCGTCGCCTTGTGCGGCGGCCCGTCGACGATCACATTGGGCCTTGCACCCAGATCGCCGTAGGGCACATAGACAGCGGGATCCGGCAGCCTTGCCGGGCCTCGCGCAATCGCATCCGCCAGCACCACGTGTCAGCCGGAGTTGCGGCGCGCGCGCGCGATGCGGCAACCGGCCCACGAGACGATGCCGAGGCACAGCACACCCAGCAGCAGATACTGCGGCGCGGCCAGGTACTCCCGCCCTGGCGCGACTTCTTCGGGCAGTATGGCGCGCCACAGGTACCAGACCGCGCCCATCGCGGCCGGAATGAGCGTGGGCCAGAGCGCAATCAGCTGTCCCGCCCGGACCCGGTTCGCACTCCGCAGCAGCAGCGCCGACACCAACCCGCCCAGGACCATCGGAATACAGTTGATCACGAAGACTGTCAGCATCGTATCGGTGCGCGGCCCGAACGAAATCAGCGCGCCCAGGACGGCGGCAACGGGCAGGATCGCCATGCCGACAAGATTGAGTTTTCCGTATCCGGTCATTGCGGTTCTGCTGGCTCCGGCAATCGCGATGTCAGTATTCTAGCGGTCCCGGCACACCGTCTGCACCGAGGGGAGTCCTAGCGCGCCTTTGCGTCCAGGCTGAAACCTGCCTCATCGCCGGGCCACATGCCCTCGTAGCAGTAAGCTTCGAGGCTGTGCAGGCGCCCGCCGCGCAGCTCGAGCAGGAACTCAGCGGCGTCGGGCAACTGCGAGTGTCTACCCATGACCACGGGCGGCATCGCTTTCGGAGCCGCAACGGGGGCGTCAGCGGGCACCTGAAACTTGGTGACGAAGCCAACACCGCTGTAGGTGCGCGACACGACCTTCGTGCCCGCAACCTGGTCGCGCAGCGTGCTGAATTCGTCTCCAACCAGGGCCACGGCGACCACGGCCCGTTCCAGCGGACTTAATTGCGGCGTCTCAGGTACGTCACCGGTGACCGACACCTTCATCGCGGTCTCCCTTTCCCGTCGGCGCGGGCGGAGTCTAGCAGCCCCGCAAGGGTGCCGTAGAACTGCGCCGGCTTGTCGTGCATCGGGAAGTGCGCGGCGCCGGCGATTGCCACGGTCTGTTCCACCGGTAGTTTTCGCAACTCCGCAAGGTGCCGGTTGTCTGCCCCGTAGACAAACCATGCCGGGCAAGGCACACGGGCAAAACGCGGCAGCATCTCACCACTGCCCGCCCAACGCATCAACGAACTCGCACTACGCTGGAAGGCCAGCGGGTCGGCGTGGTCCGCATCGAAAGCGACGCGCGCATCCGCGCCGACTCGGCGGCGGAAACTCAGCATGAATTGCCGCTCGAAATCGTCCTCGGGAATGCGGCTGGCTTCCGCCGCTACGCTGCAGCTCTCGGCCAGCAGGCGCGGCTCAACCAGGACCAGGGTCTCTAGGCGCGCCAGGATGCGCTCGGGCAGCAGCAAAGCCAGCGTGCCACCCATGCTGTGGGCAACCAGGTGCACGCGTCGCGACGCTCGCTGGTCGAGCAGCGATGCCAGCACCCTGGCCTGTTGCTGCAGGTCGTAACTGAAATCCGCCGGCTTGGGTGCGCGGCCAAAACCCGGCAGATCTGGCGCGAGCAGCGACCAGTCGCGGAACTCCGTTTGCAACCAGGCGCCGGCGAAGCTCTGTTTACTGCAACCGAGCCCGTGGACCATGACCAGCAGCGTTTCGCTGCCGGTGTCGCGCTGCCAAGCCGTCAGGCGAAAGTCGTGGCCGGGCACTGTGGCGGGCACCACCGTCTCCGGGATGGCTGCCATGCGGGTTCGGGCTCAGTGGTCCACGTGGCCGAGATCGCGATCGGGCGCAATGCGGTCGCGAAGTCGCTGCTTCAACTCCTTGGCATCGGGAAAGCGGCCTTCCGCGGCCCGCGACCACAGGGTCTCGCCGTTCAGGCGCACTTCGAAAATGCCGCCGTCGCTGCCAGGTCGCAGTGATACCTCGTCGAGTTCCTTCTCGAAGGTGCTCAGCAGCTCCTGGGCCACCCAGGCGGCTCGCAGCAACCAGCGGCAGCCGGTGCAATACTCGATTTCTATCCTGGCGCTCACGGCGCAGTAACCGTAACGACAGGCAGGCCCGCCGATCGCCACCCGGCCATATCGCCGTCGAGATGGGCAAGGCCCGTGTAGCCGGCGTCTGTCAGCAGCTCCTCGGCAATGGCCGCGCGGCGGCCACTCTGGCAGTGCACGACGATCTCTCGATCCCGGTCACCGCCCAGTTCAGCGAGTCTCGCGCCGAGCGCATCATGGGGAATGTTGACCGCACCGGGAATATGGCCGGCCGCGTATTCCGCAGGCGTGCGCACGTCAAGAATCAACGGGGCGTCGCCGGCATCCAGCCGGGCCATGAGATCCTGACCGCTCAGGGTGCCGACCGTTTGATCCGGAGCCGGGCCGCAGCCGCTGAGAAACAGCATTGTGAGCAGCAAAGCGCAGAAGTGTAGTGGCCGCATGATCGTCAGTCGTTAACGGGGCACCCAATAATAGCGCAGCGGCTCAGTGCTCGTGCCGCTGCAGGTGCGCCTGGGCCAGGTCTCGATCCGAATCGAACAGCTCAGCGTTGGCAAGGGCGTGCTGCAGTTGCTCGCGCGCGGCCGCAGTTTCGACGCCACGCAACAGCAGCAGCGCCAGGTCGGGATCCCGTTCCGCCAGCCCGGTGCTTGGCCAGTGGCGCCTGGCGAGTTCGGCGTCCAGGCGCGCCCGCTGCGGGGCGGTCAACAGCTCGTCAGCTGCGAGCCAGCCCACGAGCTGCTGCAGCAGATCTGCCCGCGCCGTGTCGTTGGCACTCAATGCCAGCCGGCCCAGCAGTTTGTGTTCGAAGTAGCGGTGCGGATCAAGCATTAGCGACGCGACGAAGCGAATCAGCGCGTCGCAGTAATCCGTGACAGGATCTTCCGCCGAGGACCTCACGGTATTCAGCTGAAACGCGCCAGCGCAAAGATGCCGACCATCGAAAACGCCACTGCAATCTTCAGCGCAGCGCCGAAAACCAGGCCAATCGCGGCACCAATCCCGGCGCGCCCGGCAGCCATGACGTCGGGCACGGCCGTCAGCTGGCCAATAAACGCGCCGATCAGCGGCCCGAGCAGCACGCCGATCAGGCCGAAAAACAGTCCCACCAGCCCGCCGACACCCGCACCCACCATGGCCCTGGGGGATGCGCCAAAGCGCCTGGCGCCAAGCAAACCAGCCACGACGTCGATCAGGTAGGTCAGGGCAGCGAGCGCCGCGAGCACGCCGAGTGTCCAGCCACCCGCGTACGCGAAGTCCTCCGCCCACGCGATGATGACCAGGCCAAGGAACAGCATCGGCGCCCCGGGCAGGGCCGGCAGCAGCAAACCGGCGAACCCGGCCAGGCCCAGCAACACGCCGAGCACCATCAGCGCCACGGCGGCGACGTCCATTACACGGCCCGGATCAGTCGCTCACGAGCAGCGGCACAGTTTACAGTCGCTTCGGCCGCGCTGCCGGCATGCAAGCCGAGATCCCGCAGCAGGCCATCCGAAACGTCGTAGATCAGGCCGTGAATCTGCAGCGCCTGGCCCTCGTCCCAGGCGCGCCGCACGACCAGCGCGCGGCTCAGACTGAGCACCTGCTCGACGACGTTCAGTTCGCAAAGCCTTGCGTGTCGAGAGCCTTCGTCCGGCAATGCGTCGAGGGCCACCTGCTCCCGGTCGCGCAGTGCGCGCACACCCGTCAGCCAGTAGTCCACGAGGCCGACGCGCTCGCCGCGCAGTGCGGCCAGCACGCCACCGCAGCCGTAGTGGCCGCAGACGATGATATGGCGCACCCGCAGCGCTTCCACCGCATATTGAATAACGGAGTGGCTATTGAGATCTTCACCGGGCACCAGGTTCGCAACATTACGGTGCACGAATACCGTGCCCGGTTGCAGACCGGTGATCTGGTTAGCGGGGACCCGGCTGTCGGAACAGCCAATCCAGAGAAACTCGGGCGCTTGCTGGGCGGCGAGGCGGGAAAAGAACTCGGGGTCCTTACCGAGCATCTCGCGCGCCCACTCGCGGTTGTTGGCCAGCAATTCCTGGACGCTGTCCAACAGGCTACTCCGGGTCCGCCGGGCACTGGGCTGCGAGGGCGCGCAGCTCGGCCGCGCGGGCCGGCGCCATGCGCGCGCCCAGTTCACCCCGCTCGTAGATCTCAGCCAGGCGCAGCAGCGCCAGCCGATGGGACTGCGCCGCTGCCGCCTCGTACCAGCGGCGCGATGCGTCGGGATCGTTCGGCAGCAGCGGCCCCGAGTCGAGCTGCCATGCAAGCCAGTACTGGGCCTCCGGCACCCCGGCCCGGGCCGCCTGCGTAATCAACGGGGCGGCCCGCTCGGGGTTCCAGCCTGCCGGGCCTAAATCGAGCAGCGCCAGGTGATAGGTGGCAACGGGGTCCCCCGCCTCGCTGGCTGCTGCACACAGCCGCCGCGCATCCGCCACACTGGCAGCGGCCGGTTCTGGCTGCACCAGCAGCGCCCGAACTTCGGCCCGGCAATCCGCCGCGCCTGCGGGCCGCAATAACAGGGCCAGCAAGAAGGCCCATGACAAGCGACAGACTGGGATCACTGAACAACACACTCCGGGTCGCGGTGAGGGCGCAGTTTAGCGGATTCGTGTGTGCTTCACGGACGGGTCGCACCAGGATGAAAACGGCGCTCGAGCCAGTAGAGGGCTGACGCGGCCAGGGCCGTTTCCAGGGCCAGCACGAAAATGATGCGCCACCACACGGCTGACAGCAGTCCCGTTTCCGCGGCCCGTTCGGCACCGACGATAACGAAGTCGGCAAGCAGCGCGTGCGCGCAAAAAATGACGGTATAACTCAACGGTATCGCGTAGCGCAGAAATCGTGTCGGCACGCTGATGTGCGTCCAGCGCAAACGGGTGAAGCCCAGGGCCACCAGGCCGGGCCATGCCAGGCTACCGGAGAGCCCGAGAGCCCAAAGCAAACTGCCCGACAGGGAAAGGCCCATAGCCAGGCGCGCTTACTCGGTACCGCCCCACTTCTCGCGGTGGGCCTGCTCTGCCTGGCTCTGAACCCGGGCGTGGCGATTACTGAGCAAGAGCTGCGAAGGGGAGCAAACCTGCGCGCGCAGCAGGCCGAGGTCAACCGCTGCGTCGAATAGACTCGGGTACCACGACTGCCAGTTTGGCAGGTGCTGCTCGACTCTTTCCTTCAGGCTTTTTCCGTCATCCATGGACCTGCTCAAGTCGCGTCCGATTGCCGATGGATACTACCAGCCCGCGGTCGGGCAACCCGTGAACTCGCGCAGGGCGCGACTAATTTCCGGTACCGTCGCCACCCAGGATCCGATGCATTGCAGCAATCACGGCCCCCATATCCGCCCGCTCCAAACCCTCGGCAGACAGTTCGTTCCACCCGCCGGCGCGGTTTGGGGCATCCAGGCTCAGGCGGCTCGCCTGGCCATTCCAGATCAGCCGCTGCGTCTCATCGTTGCGGCTCAACTCCAGCAGCCAACTCCCAAACGCGCCTTGAGCCGCGATGTAGCGCTGGACCGGACAGCCTGACGCTTCGCAAACCGCTCGCAGCGCCGCTTCAAAAGCCGGGTCCTCGGTGGGCAGCACGGGCTCCTGGGCTACGGACGGTCGGCGCCCGACCCAGAAGACTTCCTGTTCGCTCATGACGACTCCATGTGTTGGTCGCGACACGCGCCCTGGCGGGGCGAGGACGCTACGCCGCTGGCTGTAGCCGGAAACACGTAGACATCAGCGCTCGCGGACCCCGCAAAGTATGCGTCACAGGCAGGTGTGACGCAGGTCACAAACCGCTGGCCGGTCCCGACTGTGATGCAGTTCGGTTGCCGGCGCCAGACTGGCGGCTATAGTGAGACCAGCGTCGAAAGCAGGACACCTTGCCATGGGCAATGAAGGCAAAAAGGACAGTGCGGAGCCGGACAATCCCCTCGAGGGCCTGGAAGAGGCCACCGCCGGCTGGGATCCTTATGTATCTGATTTAATTCAGGAAAAATCAGCTGCGCGCCGCGAAGAGAGACGCCGGCAGCCGCGGGACAAAACGCCGGCGCGGCGCCGCACCATACTGGTCAGCGATGATGAGCCGAAAAACGGGGACTGAGCGCTGTTCCGCAGCGAGCCGGCTTATCCGCTCAAAGTCAAAACGGGGGCCATGAGGCCCCCGTTTTTTGGGACCCGGAGGTCCCTGTCTTGCCTATGGCGCGCCCGAAGGGATTCGAACCCCTGACCTCTGCCTCCGGAGGGCAGCGCTCTATCCAGCTGAGCTACGGGCGCAATAATCTCTAATGTCGTTACTCTATACCTTCCCGCAGCCCGGCTTTTGAAAACCCGCCGCCGCAGGGGCCGCGTAGCATACCTTCCGGGACGCACTCCTCCAAGGAAAGGACGGCTTGCGTGGCGACAGTCCCGTCGACAATCCTTAGGCCATGGCTTCTGCTGTCAGCCCCGGTGACGTTTTCCTCGACGTTTTCGACCAGGCTCCGCGTCGCGAGCTCGCGCCCGGCGAGGTCCTGATTCACGCCGGCGAAACCGCCGCCGACGTATTCAACGTGATCGACGGCATGCTGATGATCAGTCGCTTCGGACGGGACGGCCGACGCCAGGTGCTGGGCTTCCTGTTTCCCGACAACTTCGTCGGCCTGACGGCCACCGATAAATATTTCTTCACCGTCGAAGCCATCACACCGACAGTGATCGCCAGCCGCAGCCGCGAGTTCCTGAACCAGCGCCTTGCAAGCGACCCGGTGGCCGAGCAAACCTTCATTGCGATGGTCTTCCGCGTACTCGAAAACCTGCTGGACCTGGCCTACAGCCTCGGCCAGCGAACTGCTCGCGAACGCCTGGCGGTATTTGTGCTGTACCTGCGCCACCGCTATCGCCTGAGTGCCGGCGTACCCGACGACGACGGCCAGCTGCTAAACCTGGAACTGCCCATGAGCCGAACGGATATCGCGGATTTTCTGGGGCTTAAGAAAGAGACGGTCAGCCGCAGCTTCGGTCAGCTGGAATCCGCCGGATTCATCGAACGCGTCGGCAGTGACCGGTTGCGAATCCTGGACATTGCCGGGCTGCGGGCGCTTGCCGGTGTCGACGACTTCGCAGCACCGGCGCGCCTGGCAACAGGGTGCAACAAGAACCGCGGGCAACCATGATCACGGGTTGCCATGGTGCAAACTCAGGGCCTCGCCGATATGAGCCCGGGCAATGCGGTCCTGACCGGCCAGATCGGCAATCGTGCGCGCCACGCGCAACACCCGGTCACAGGCGCGGGCCGACAGCCGCATACGCTCGGCTGCCTCCACCAGCAGCCCTCGCCCCGCCGCTTCCGGCTGGCAGAATTTCCGCACACCGGCACGGGGAATAGCCGCGTTCACGACGCCCGATCGCGCGTGCTGCCGTTCCCGCGCCGCGGCCACCCGGGCGCGCACTGTGCTGCTGCTCTCACCCATTTCCGGCTCATCGAGGTGCGCCAGAGGCGGCTCCCAGTTCAGCGCCACCTGCAGGTCCAGCCGGTCGAGTAGCGGCCCCGAGATCTTGCTCCGGTAACGCTGCACCTGTTCCGGACCGCAGCGGCACTCTCGCCGCGGGTCGCCAGCGAACCCGCACGGGCACGGGTTCATCGCCGCCAGCAACTGAAAGCGCGCGGGATATTGCATCGTGCGCCGGGCCCGGGCAATGCTGATAGCACCCGTTTCCAGCGGCTCCCGCAGGGCCTCGAGGGCGGCGCGAGGAAACTCCGGCAACTCGTCGAGAAACAGCACGCCGAGGTGAGCCAGGGAAATCTCGCCGGGGCGTATGGCCTGCCCCCCGCCTACCATGGCGACTGGCGTTGCAGTGTGGTGCGGCGCCCGAAAAGGCGGGCAATGGCTTAGCCCGTCGACCACCCGGCCGGTGAGGGCTGCGAGGGCCGCGCTTTCCAGGGCGGAACAATCATCCAGGGCCGGCAGTAATCCCGGCAGACGGCGGGCCAGCATGCTCTTGCCGGTGCCCGGCGGGCCTATCAGCAGCAGATGGTGGCCACCCGCGGCGGCGATTTCCAGCGCCCGCCGGGCCAGGTGCTGGCCGCGCACATCCGCAAGGTCTGGCAGGCCGGGGTCGGACTCGGCCCGGGGCCCGGCCTCTGGACGGCGCAGCTCCAGATCTCCGCGCAGGTAACCCACCACCTCGAGGAGCTGGCTGGCCAGCCCGATGGACGCGGCCGGCAACAAGGCCGCTTCGCGCTCGCAGGCCACGGGCAACACGCCCGCACGGCCGGCACGCTGCGTGGCCATCAGCGCTGGCAACAGGGCTGGAACGGGCCGCAGTTGCCCCGACAAAGACAACTCGCCGAACAGTTCGTGATCGGCCAGACGGTTGCCGGGCAGCTGAGCGGTGGCGGCCAGCACGCCGACGGCAATGGCCAGGTCGAAGCGGCTGCCGGCTTTCGGCAGGTTGGCCGGCCCGAGGTTGATGGTGACGCGCGCACTCGGAAACTCGAAGCCTGCCGCCCGAATCGCCGCGCGCACCCGCTCCCGGCTTTCGCGCACCGCGGTCTCCACCAGGCCGACGACCGTCAGTGACGGCAGGCCGCCGGCAACTTCGACTTCTACGCTGACTTCCGGCGCGTCCAGACCCGACTGTCCGCGCGTGAAGACGGTGGCCAGCGCCACAGAATTGGCCGGGAGTGATCTAGACGCCGGCGCCCGAATCTGCCCCGCGCACCTGTTCCAGCTGTGCCAGTTCCGACTCAAGGGCTTCGAGCCGCGCGCGGGTGCGCTCCAGCACCTTGCGCTGCACGTCGAATTCTTCGCGGGTGACAAGGTCCAGGCGCTCCAGCCCGCTGGCGAGCACGCCGGCGAAGTTCTTGCTCAGCTCATCGCGCACGGCCCCGATGCCGGGCGGCACGCTGGCTGCCAGCCGCCGTGCCAGCGCATCAATGTCTTGTTTTTCCACGTGATCTACCTCGCCACCTTTCGTGTGTGCCGCCCGGGCTGATCTGCCCTGTTTCCCCGCATCGGCCCGGATCCCTGCGCCATCGTGGTGCAGCGAATTCGCGCCGATTTGCAGCAAGTCCGCCCAAAGCCTTGTTTTCGCATTGCCGGAAAGAGTGGCACGAAATCTGCTTATGGCCCAGCAGGGAGCAAGGATGATGGTGACATCCACCCTTGCCTGTCGCAAAACGAATTTGAGGACTCAACATGAACAAACTCACTTTGACAAAGCTGCTGGCCGCCACGGCAATCCTGCTGAGCGCCCCGGCCATGGCCGTCGATGTGACCGCCACCGGCGGCCTGAACACCCAGTACATCTTCCGGGGCATTCCGCAGTCCGATGAAAAGGCCGCGGGCTTCGGCAGCATCGATGTGTCGCAGTCGGGCTTCTACGGCGGCGTCTGGGGCTCGACGGTGGATTCGGGCAGCGTCGAGGTGGACACGTCCGGAAGCGGCGGCTCCACGGGCACCGACGGTATCGAATATGACGTCTACGGTGGCTACGGTGGCGAGGTTGGCGACTTCAGCTACGGTATCGGCTTCACGCTGTACCGCTACACCGACAGCTTCGACGATGACTACAACGAGCTGAATCTCAGCGGTGGCTGGAGATTTCTGTCCCTGAACGTCGACATCGGTGAGTACGAGAACTTCAGCAGCCCGACTCAGGACTATCAGCATTCGCTGCTAAAGGCTGAATACAACGGCTTCTTCGGCTCCTGGGGCAGTTTCTACGACGACTTCGACGGCGACTACTTCACCTTGGGTTACGGCGACACGCTGAGCGTCGCCGATACCGATCTCTTCGACTACAGCTTCTCGGTGATTTACAGCAACGACACGCTGCTGGGCGACTCCAGCGACACGAACATCGTTGTGGAAATCAGCAAGACCTTCGACGTCTTCAGCAACTGATTGAAGGCCCGCAGACACCGGGCGCAGGAGAACCAGATGAAACTCATCACAGCAATCATCAAGCCTTTCAAGCTGGATGACGTCCGCCAGGCCGTGGCAGACATCGGCATCCAGGGCATCACTGTCACCGAGGTGAAGGGCTTCGGCCGGCAGCGGGGCCACACGGAACTCTACAGGGGGGCCGAGTATGTCGTGGACTTTCTGCCAAAGACCAAGATTGAACTGGCGGTGGCTGACGATGTCGCCGAACAGATTGTCGAGGCCATCGTCAATACGGCCCGCACCGGCAAGATCGGCGACGGCAAGATCTTCGTGACCAGTCTCGAAGAAGTCATCCGCATTCGCACGGGTGAAACCGGCGCGGAAGCCGTCTGAGTGCGGGCTAAAAAGGAGCAACGAAAGTGGACCAGGTAACAGAACTCAGCTACGCGCTGGATACTTTTTATTTTCTCGTGTGCGGGGCGCTGGTCATGTGGATGGCCGCGGGCTTCACGATGCTGGAAGCCGGCCTCGTGCGGTCGAAAAACACCGCCGAGATCCTGACCAAGAACGTCGGCCTCTATGCCATTGCCTGCGTGATGTACATGATTTGCGGCTACGGAATCATGTACGGCGACGGCAGCGGTGTGATTCCGGGCCTTAGCATGCTCGGCGCCGACGACAACGCGGTGGAAGCCGTCGTCGCCGGTGGCGAAGACGCGCCCTACTACTCGAACCTGTCGGACTTTTTCTTCCAGGTCGTATTCGTGGCCACCGCCATGTCCATCGTGTCGGGCGCGGTGGCCGAACGCATGAAGCTGTGGTCCTTCTTTGCCTTCGCGGTCATTCTCACCGGTTTCATCTACCCGGTGCAGGGTTACTGGAAGTGGGGCGGCGGCTTTCTCGACGGCCTGGGCTTCCTGGACTTTGCCGGCTCCGGCGTCGTGCACATGTGCGGGGCCACTGCGGCCATAGCCGGCGTGCTGCTACTCGGCGCGCGCAAGGGCAAGTACAGCAAAAGCGGCCAGGTCAACGCGATCCCCGGCGCGAACCTGCCGCTGGCCACGCTGGGCACGCTGATCCTGTGGCTCGGCTGGTTCGGCTTCAACGGCGGCTCTGAGCTGAAAGTGTCGGATGTGGGCGAGGCCAACGCCGTGGCCCTGGTGTTTGTGAACACCAACATGGCCGCGGCCGGCGGGCTGCTCGGTGCACTGGTACTGGCGCGGCTCTGGTTCGGCAAGGCCGATCTCACCATGGCACTGAACGGGGCTCTCGCGGGACTCGTCGCGATTACGGCGGAACCCCTGACGCCGACACCCGTGATCGCCACGCTGATCGGCCTGGTCGGGGGGCTCATCGTGGTGCCGTCCATCATCTATATGGACCGCTGGTTCAAGATCGACGACCCGGTGGGCGCAATCTCGGTGCACGGCGTGGTCGGAATCTGGGGCCTGCTGGCCGTGTGCCTGACCAACCCCGACGCATCGCTGGTGGCCCAGCTGATCGGCATCGTCACGATCTTCGGCTGGGTCTTCGTCACCAGCTTCGCCACCTGGTTCGCGCTGAAGGCCATTCTCGGCATCCGGGTCTCGGAGGAAGAGGAATACGAGGGCGTCGATATCGGCGAGTGCGGCCTGGAGGCCTATCCCGAGTTTACCCAGGCCGCCGAATAGGGGGCACCCGGCCGTTGAGGCTCCGGCGCCCGCAGCAGCCGCTGCGGGCGCCATTTTTTTGTCAAATCCCGGCCAGCGGCGGAACGTGACCCGCATCAAGCCATCGGGTTATGCCCGATGGCATAATTGCCCAACTCTGTTGCTTCAGCGACGCGGTCCTCGCAAAGGAGGGCATCCATGAAACTCACGTCAATTCTCCTCGCGGTCCTGGCCCTGGTCTGCTCGACTGCCGCCGGCGCTGTCGACGAGTTCAGCGTTTACACGTGGGTAGACGACCAGGGCATTCCCCACTACACGGATCGCCCGCCGACTTCCGGTGAGGCCACGCGCACCGGCATCCGTTCCCAGCGCACGGATCCCAATGCCGTACTCGCGCGCACGGAGCAGCAGTCAGAACAGTTCTCGGCGCAGAACGAAGCCCGCCAGGAAGCCGGCGCCGCCGCAGACGAAGCCACCGCCGCACGCCAGAAGACTGTCGACGAGCGCAAGAAGAACTGCGAACAGGCCCGGGAGCGGGCGCAAAAATACGACACGGCGCGGCGCCTGTACCGGCCCATGGCCGACGGCGGCCGCGAGTATCTCACTGACCAGGAGCTCTCCGACGCGCGAGCAGCCGCCAACGAAGCGGTCAATACCTGGTGCAATTAGGCTCGTCTTAGACGCTGGCTCCGGTGACTACCGGACGCGACAAGCCCGCCGCTGCTGACCGCTTTTTCCTGCCGGATCTCTGTGCGCCGGCCGCGGTGCTCGGGGTGGTGCTGATTGCCGAACTGGCGGCCATCGCACTGACCCTGGCCCGCCAGCCTTCCTGGGACCTGTTCTTTATTGACCTGGCCCGCACCTCCCTGCTGATGCTCTGGCTCGCGCTGACTGCCGCAGCCACCCTGTGTGTGCTGCGGCGATACCTCGCCGGTTTTCCGCTGCCCAAGGCCAGCCTGCTGACCGCACTCGCCGTGCTTGCGATCGTCTGGCTGGTTTCCGAGGGGGTTTACTGGCTTGGCTATTTCTACGGCTCGGAGCTGACCGTCGGCTGGTTTCCGCAGCACCGTGGCTTTTTTGTCTCGCGCAACCTGGTGCTGGGCGCGTTGCTGACCGGCGGACTGCTGCGTTACTTCTCCGTCCCCCACGAATGGCGGCGCAATGTCGAAGGGCAGGCCGCGAGCCGCATTCACGCCTTGCAGGCGCGCATAAGGCCACATTTCCTGTTCAACAGCATGAACACCATCGCCGAACTCACCCGCCGCGACCCTGCAGCGGCGGAGTCGGCCGTGGAAGACCTGTCTGACCTGTTCCGCGCATCACTCAGCGATGCGCGGGAAATGGTGCGATTGAGTGATGAAATGGAAATCACCCACGTCTACGAGCGCATCGAAGGTCAGCGGCTCGGCGACCGCCTGCGGGTGATCTGGGCGACGGACGATCTGCCCGGCGATGCCCGCATCCCGGGTCTGACCCTGCAACCACTGCTGGAAAACGCGATCTATCACGGTGTCGAACCGCTGCCGGAGCCCGGTGCCATCGAAATAGAAGGCCTGCGCAAGGGCGACATGCTTTACCTTTCAGTACGTAACCCGCTGCCCGTCACCAGGTTGCGCAAGCAACCCGGCAATCGCATCGCGGTGGACAATATCCGCGAACGACTCGAGCTGGCATTCGGGCCGCGCGCCCGCCTGTCAACGGCCATCGACGCCACTCACTACCAGGTGAGCCTCGCCTTCCCCTACAAGCCGTGAAACCGGACGCCATCGCAACCTATCATTGCTGCTCATGAGTGCAACCCGAATCCTGATCGCCGACGACGAATCGCCCGCGCGCGCCCGCCTGCGCCGACTGGTGGAAGAACTGGATGGCTGCAGTGTCGTCGGCGAAGCGGAACATGGTCACGACGCGCTCGCAAAGTGTGAGCAGCTGCATCCCGACGTCGTGCTGCTCGATATCCGGATGCCTGACATGGACGGTATCGAGACCGCCCGCCATCTCGCCAAACTGGATGACAGCCCCGCCGTGATCTTCACCACAGCTTACGACAGCTATGCGATAGACGCCTTCGACGCGCAGGCCATCGGTTATCTGCTCAAACCCGTGCGCCGCGAACGCCTGATGCGAGCGCTGCGCCAGGCAACACGGCTAAGCAAGCCGGCCGTCGACGCCCTGGATTCGCCGCAGCCCGCACGCCGCAACCTGTGTGTCCGCAAGAGCACCGGCCTGCAACTGATCGACGTGGACACAGTTAGCCATTTCCAGGCCGACCAGAAATACGTGACTATTTTTCACAACGGCGGCGAAGACCTGCTGGACGAACCGCTGAAAGACCTGGCGGAAGAATTCAGCGACCGGTTCATTCGCATTCATCGCAGCGTGCTCGTTGCAGCTCGTTATCTCGAGCGGCTCGAGAAGAACCCGGCAGGCCAGTTCGAAGTCTGGTTGCGAGGCCGTGACACGCCGTTGCCAGTGAGCCGCCGGCACGTAACCGACGTGAAGCTGGCTCTGCGCAGGCCTGCTGCCTCGCGCTGAGTCCCGCTCACTGGCACAATCCAGACCACACCCGCTCGTTGGGGGAAACGTGAACGAGCTTGCCAAGACCGAGTCTGCCGAAGCGCCGGCCGAAGCCACCAAGGCCGAAGTCGCTGCGCCCGTGAAGCCCGGGCGATCCTGGGCCGGCCTGCTGGCCCTGCTGATCGCACTGGGCGCTGCCGCCGGAACCGGCTACCTGTGGTGGACCCTGCAGCAGGATAAGGGCGCCTCCGCATCGCGTGTCAGCGACCTGAACACGGCCATTGCGGACAGCAATCAACAGCTCGTCAGCGTGCGCGATCAGCTCGCGGCCCAGGCGCAAACCGGCGATCAGCTGACTCGCGACGTCGGCGGCCTGGAAGAGCGCCTGGCAAGCCAGCGCCGCCAGCTCGACGAACTGCCGCTGCGCCTGTCGCGGCTCGAACAGGCTCTCGATGAATTGCCTGGCATAGCCAGCCAGAGCCGCGCGGCGAGC
>CAMYJV010000018.1:0-22472 GCA_947258805.1 uncultured Gammaproteobacteria bacterium
GCAGCCGGCCAGGGCACGATGAACAACCTGAGCTTCGGCGACGACCGTTACCAGTATTACGAAACCATCGGCGGCGGCGCGGGCGCGGGCGCGGACTTCCCGGGAGCCAGCGGGGTGCACACCCACATGACGAACTCCCGGATAACCGACCCGGAAATTCTCGAAGAACGCTACCCGGTGCTGGTAAGGGAATTCGCCCTCCGCCGCGGCAGCGGCGGCGGTGGCGCGCAGCCAGGCGGCGACGGGCTGGTGCGGGCCATCGAGTTCCTGGAGCCCATGCATGCAGCCATCGTGGCCAATCACCGCGCGGCCGGGCCCCCGGGGCTCGCGGGCGGCGAATCGGGCAAGGCCGGCATCAATATGATCGTGCGCAGCGACGACGGGGTGGAGTACCTGCCGGCTATCGCCGAGGCGGACCTGCACGCCGGTGACCTGCTGGTAATCGCGACGCCGGGAGGCGGCGGCTTCGGGAAGCCGTTGAAGTCGGAGACGGACTAGCACGGGTGGGAGTTCCGCTAAGACTTTCCGTTATCGACCAAGCCTTGCATTTGGCTGCGGCGGGAACCGGTGAGCGAATGCAGTCGTCTGCGTTTGAGAAATGGGGTCAGACACCCATTTCCCTCATGCGAAGTCTTGTAAGCTTAAATTTGGCGGGGGAAATGGGTATCTGACCCCAACTTGGCGGGCCTCCGCTGCGTAACGTAGTAGCCGAACTTGAATATCGAAATTGCACTGGTGCTGATCATCCTGGGGATTGCCCTGGTGCTGTTCATTACCGAGCTGATCCGCATGGACCTGGTGGCCCTGCTGGTCATGGGGGCACTGGCGCTGACGAATCTCGTGTCCCCCAGCGAGGCCCTGTCCGGTTTCAGCAATGCCGCAGTCGTGACGGTCTGGGCGATGTTCATTCTCAGCGAAGGCCTCACACGCACGGGCATCGCGAACGTGCTGGGTCGCCAGGTCATGCGCATCGCCGGTCGCAACGAGATCTCGCTCATCATCGTGATCATGACCGTCGGAGGCGGCCTGTCGGCGTTCATGAACAATATCGGGGTCGCGGCGCTGATGTTGCCCGTGGTCATCGATATTGCGCGCCGTACCGACACGCCGCCGTCGCGGCTGCTGATGCCCATGGCTTTCGGGACGCTCCTCGGCGGACTGACGACGCTGGTGGGCACGCCGCCGAACCTGCTGATCAGCGGCGCGCTGGCCCAGGCCGGTGAACGGCCGTTCGGGCTCTTCGACTACTCCGGCGTCGGCATCGGCGCCATGGGCATCGGCATCCTGTTCATTGCGCTGTTCGGCCGGTTGATTCTGCCGCGCGTAGAGCCCGCGGCCCAGTCCCAGCGCAGCCAGCGCAATCTGCGCGCGCAATACGGCCTGCAGGAAAGCACCTTCACCGTCACCGTACCCGCACTGTCAGTGCTGGTCGGCAAGACCCTGCAGGAAAGCCGTATCGGCTCGGCCGCCGGGTTGCTGGTCATGGCCCTGGAACGGCGTGGCCAGGTAGAAACATTGCCATCTCGCACCACGGTGCTGGTCGGCGGTGATCGCCTGCTGGTGCAGGGCCGACTCGACCGCTTCGAGGAACTGCGCGGCTGGAGCGACCTGGTGATTGAACGCGAAGCCCCGCTGATGGACGAATTCCTGAGCGGGCGTATCCAGTTGGTCGAAGCGACCGTGGCCGAAGACTCCAGCCTGGTCAAGGAACTGCTGAATCACACGGATTTTCGCCGCCGCTTCGGTGCCAGCGTCGTGGCCATCCGCCGCAAGGACCTGGTGCGCCGCGTGAACCTGGCTTTACGCACTTTCGTGGTCCGCGTGCCGAAAGATTCGGATCTCGGCGGCTCTACGCTGGCGAAAAGCCGAATCGGTGATGCTTTCGACTTTCGCCTGCTGGCACTGTTCCGCGAAGGCGAAATCGCTTACATGCCCGACCCTGATGAAGTGCTGCTAGGCGGCGACCTGCTGCTGATTCAGGGCCGCCCGGAAGACCTCGACGTGCTCCGGGGTCTGCAGGAACTGGAAGTTGGCGGCAGTGTGCCGCGGACGCTAAACGTGTTCGACTCTGACCGGCTGGCTACGGTGGAAACCACTCTTGCACCCCAGTCGCCCCTCGCCGAAATGCGGGTAGCCGACGTGAACTTCCGCGACAAGTACGGCCTGGAGCTGTCGGCCATCCTGCGTTCGGGCAAGACTTACCGCGCCGAACTCGAAACTATGAAACTCGAGTTCGGCGATGCGTTGTTGCTGGTGGGTCCGCGGCAGAAACTCGTCCTGCTCAACGACGACCCTGACCTGCTGGTGCTGACCCCGGTCAGCGCCACGGTGACGGATACCAAGCGCGGCCCGGTTGCCGCATCCATCATGCTGGCCGTGGTGATCTCCGTTTTGCTCGGCTGGCTGCCAATTTCCATCGCCGCGGTGGTCGGCGCGAGCGTGATGGTGCTGAGCCATTGCCTGAGCATGGAACAGGCTTATCGCGCCATCGACTGGCGCGCGGTGTTCCTGATCGCCGGCATGCTGCCCCTGGGCATTGCGATGCAGGAAACCGGTACCGCGGAATTCCTCGCTCGCGGCGTGATGGACACGCTGGGCGGGCTGGGGCCGTGGCCCGTGATCATGGGTCTTTACGGGGTCACCGCGCTGGCGACCATGATCGTGCCGACCGCAGCGCTGGTGGTGCTGATGTCGCCCATCGTGCTGTCGGCCTGCGCGGAGATGGGCATCATGCCCCAGACTGCAATGATGGCCGTGGCAATGGCCGCCTCGGCCAGTTTCACCAGCCCGATTTCCCACCCGGCCAACATCCTGGTGATGGGCCCGGGCGGTTACCGCTTCGTGGACTACATCAAGATCGGCGTGCCGCTGACCATCGTAGTCTTCATCGCCGTGATGCTGCTGCTGCCCATCATGTGGCCGCTGACGCCGCTCGACGCGGTTCCCCTGGCCTCAGGGCAGTAACACGGTCGAGCCGGTCGTCCGGCGTGCCTCCAGGTCGATATGCGCCCGGGCTGCGTCTTGCAGCGGGTAACGCTGATCCACCGTGACCGTTGCGGCGCCTGACTGGATGGCGTTGAACAGCTCCGTAGTGGCGGCTTCCAGTTCCTGCCGCGTGCGAATGAAGTCAAACACCAGCGGCCGGGTCAGAAACAGCGAGCCGCGCCGCGCCAGTTCCATCGGCGCAACCGGGTCCACCGCGCCGGTGGCGTTGCCGTAACTCACCATGGTGCCATGCCTGCGCAGGCAGTCCAGCGACTGGAAAAAGGTGTCGCGGCCGACGGAATCGTAGACCGCGGCAACGCCTTCACCGCCCGCCAGGGCATGCACCTTGGCCACGAAGTCGTCGGCATCGGCGGCAATCACGGCTTCACAACCATTTTCCTGCGCCCGTGCAGCCTTGGCGGCAGAGCCGGCAACACCGATCACTCGCACGCCTTTAGCCGCCGCCCAGCGCGCAGCGATGGAGCCCACCCCGCCCGCAGCGGCATAAAGGAGCACCCAGTCACCTGGCTGCGCAGCGTAGGAACGGTGCAGCAGGTACCACGCCGTCAGCCCCTTCAACAATCCGGCCGCCGCCGTTTCGTTGCTGATGTCGTCCGGCAACCGCACCAGGCGCTCTGCCGGGTAAATGCGCTGCTCCGCATAGGTGCCCGGCGGCACGCCCAGCCATGCAACCCGGTCACCGGCGCCTGGTTGTTCTACCCCGTCGCCCACGGCCTCGACTACGCCGGCCGCTTCAGTGCCCAGGCCCGCGGGCAACTCCATCGGGTACAGCCCGGAGCGATGGTAGGTGTCGATAAAGTTGAGACCAATGGCCGTGTGCCGCACCAGGACTTCGCCGGCAGCCGGCGCCGGCAGCGCCAGCTCTCGCCACTGCATGACTTCCGGGCCGCCGAAGCGGTCGATCTGAATCGCTTTGCTCATGCCCTTGCTCCAGAAAAAAGATTGGCCGTGCGGCGCGTGAGTATAATCATCGCGCCGTGCGCTACTTTCTCGCCGAATTCTGAACAAAGAATGGACCAGACCAAATGCCTGACACCATCGTAATTGCCGGTGCGGGCCACGCTGCCGGCCAGACAGCCGTATCGTTGCGCCAGGGCGGCTTCGATGGCCGCATCGTCATCGTCGGCGAGGAACCCTACCTGCCGTACCAGCGCCCGCCGCTGTCGAAAAAGTTCCTGGCCGGCGAGCTGGAACTGGAACGTTTGTATCTGCGCCCCGAGCGCTATTACGCCGAGCACGATGTGGAACTGCGGCTCAACACCCGGGTAGCCGCCATCGACCGCGCCGGGCACAAGGTGCTTCTGGAACAAGGCGGAGAGCTCCCTTACACGAAGCTGGTCCTGGCAACCGGCACCCGTGTCCGGCGGCTCGCAATCGACGGCACAGATTTGCCGGGAGTTCACTACCTGCGCACGGTGGATGACGTACTCGCGATTCGCCGGCAATTTCGCCCTGGCGTGCGGCTGGTCATCGTGGGCGCAGGCTACATCGGCCTTGAAGTGGCCGCGGTCGCGGTGCAGGCGGGCCTGAATGTCAGCGTCTGGGAGATTGCCGACCGGGTGCTGGCACGTGTGGCCTCGCCGGAACTGTCGGCGTTCTACGACCGGGTGCACCGCGAGGCCGGCGTCGAACTCAGGCTAGGTCTGCCGCCGCTAAACGAGATCAGCGGTCAGGCGCGCGTAGAAGCGGCGGTGGACGGCAACGGCCAGTCCTGGCCGGCTGACATGGTCCTGATCGGCATCGGCGTGCTGCCCGCAACGGAGCTTGCCGAAGCGGCCGACCTGCCCTGTGACAACGGCATCCTCGTCGACGAGTATTGCCAGACCGAGGACCCGGACATCTTCGCCATCGGCGATTGCACGAATCACCCCAACAGTTTGCTCGGCCGGCGCCTGCGGCTGGAATCGGTGCACAACGCCCAGGAACAGGCCAAGACGGCGGCCGGCACCTTGCTGGGCAAGCCTAGACCCTACGCCCAGGTGCCTTGGTTCTGGTCCGACCAGTACGATCTGAAGCTGCAGATTGCCAGCCTTGCAGAGCCCGATTGCGACCGGGTTGTCCGCGGCGATCCGGCGGGGCGATCGCTGGCGGTATTCCACCTGAGGGACGGCCGGCTGCAAGCCGTGGAAGCCGTGAACAGCGCCCGGGAATTCATGCTCGGCAAGAAGCTGATCGCGGCGGGCGCCCGGTTCGATCCGGCCGAGCTCGCCGATCCGTCGCGGCCATTCAAGGACATGGCAGAGGCCGCGCTGAACTGAAGACTCAGTCCTCGTCCAGCCCCAGCTCCAGTTCGCCGCCGGTGTCCGGGTTCCAGTACTCGCGATAGCTGCCAGCCGCGGTGGCAAGGCGGCCCCCACTGCCGAGCAGGCGCGGGGCGATAGAAATGGCGCGGGGTTGCGGCGTGCTGCCAGGGCCGTTGCCTATCATCCCTTTCCAGACCTGGTCTGCGAGCAGCGGCCGGTAATCTTCCCGCCCCACCAGGAACAGGCTGCCGTGACCGGGCCAGATCAGGTTCCACGCGCTGTCCGCGACCAGCCGACCCCGCGCGAGGCTGTTGTCTGCGCGAGGCGCCGCCAGTTTCACCGCCAGCGCCCGCGCCCCGCCGTCGCCACTGTCCAGCAGCGCCACCTCCAGCCGGGCATAGCGCAGGGCCGAGTCCACGAAGGGGTCGGCCTGCGCAGCTTCGAAGCCGAGGATACCGGCCGGGGTAGACAACACACCGCGGTCGATTTCGCTGCTCGTAACAAGCTGGGCCGGGTCAGCCATCGGCTGCACCAACGCAGATTCGAACAGGTTCAGCGGATCCTGCAGCAGCGTAAACGCGGTGAACATGGCACCCAAGACCAGACCGACGATAGCGACGAGCACTGGCATCAGCGCGACCTCGACGTGACGGTAGACAAAAGAATCGTGCCCTCGCTGCGCTGATTCGCGGCGAGCTCCTCGAGTTCCCAGACCTCGGAGTATTCGCCGGTGAGGGATTCGAACTCACTGGTGCCGCCCAGCACGCGGCCACGACCGCCGGCGGCCGGACCGGCGCTGATGCGGTAGCGGCTACCGGTGGCCCAGAAACCGGGAGAGTCCACGGCGGCAAGCCAGCGTCCGCCGACCTTGACCGGGCCCACGTTGGCACCATTGTCCTGGGTCAACATCAGGATCCCGCGACTGGGAATCAGCAGGGTCCAGCTGCTCGCCGACCGCTCGCGCCCGCGCCGGCCGGGCAAGCTGGCCGTGAGTCGGCTGGCGATGCCGATGACGCGGTCTTCCGAATCACGCAGCCGGAAAGTTTCCGCCGCAGCCGGGCCGCGACGCCGCGGCGCCAGCACGGCGACACCGTCGGCCTCATTCACCGCCGCGCCGTCCAGCTCGCCGGGCAGCTGCAAGCGGTCTTCGGGCCAGTGAATCACGAAAGACTCACTCCGCCCGCCGTTGGTCAGCACCTCGATACGGGACGGGAAGCGCTCGTGCACCGGCAACGGGAATATCGCCGCGGCCGCGAGCATCAGGGCGGCTCCGGCGAGAAAGCTGAAGAGGAAGGTGCGTGTCACGACCTGCCCATGTCCGGAGTCAGTAAAGATAGTAAACGGGTGCTACAACTCGCCACAACTGATGAAATCAATACTCAGCCGAAGAAACGGGACAGGTAGGTGTCAAAATCGACGTCGTCGGCCGCCTCAATCTCGCGCTGCCTGGCGACTGAGGCCCGGCTTTCGGCAGAGAATTCTGCCGCATGAGCGTTGAATGCCGGCCCCAGTGACCGGAAATAGTCGTTGAAGCCGCGGGCCAGTTCCATCGCGTAGACAAACAGCGGCTGCCCGGTCTCGCGCAATTCGTCGAGCAGACGACCGGACGGCGTCTGCGCAGTATCCTCCAGCCCGGCTGTGCATTCCCGTACCGCGTCGCCGCAACCCAGCTCACAATCGGGATCGAACACCTCGCAGACCTCCAGCAACTGTTCGCGAAGCTCGAGGCCCCAATCCAGCAACGCAACTTCCCGGCCATTGCGGCGCAGCTTCAGGCCCGGTTCGCGGCCCCGTTTTGCCACTGCGGCATGATTGCTGACGTTGGCAGCATACTCATCCGCCTCTATGGGAGGACTGTCCAGTAACAGGCAGTTCAGCAAGAACACCTCCACGAACCTGGCCTGACGCTGGTTAATGCCCACCGGATCGAATGGACTGACGTCCAGGGCGCGCAGCTCCACATACTCGATGCCGCCCCGGCGCAGGGCAGCCGTCGGTCGTTCACCGCTGCGTGCAACGCGCTTCGGTCGAATCGTGCTGTAGTACTCGTTCTCGATCTGCAGCATGTTGGCATTCAGTTGCTGACGGGCGCCTGCCGGATTTACGCCCAGGCGCTGCCACTGGTCACCGGGTGTGCGAATTGCCCGGTCGAGGTCAGCAATGTAGTCGTCGAGGCTGTTGGCCGATACCCGCAGCCCGGCCTGTTGCGCATTCTGATACCCGATATCACTCATACGCAGGGAAGTCGCATGGACCCCGTACAGTGTGCCGCGATCAAAGTTGTCAAGATCACTCTCACGGCCGGCAAGAAAACTCTTGCACACGGCCGGCGATGCGCCCAGGCAATACAACAAAAACCAGTCCAGCCGACGGACATTACGAATCAGCGCCAGATAAGCCGCCGAACGAAATTCATGCAGCGGCTGATTGGCGCCTTCGAGTTCACGGTACTGCGGCCAGAACGCCTCGGGCAAAGAATAGTTGTAGTGAATTCCGGAGATCGCCTGCATGTACCGGCCATAGCGTGCCGACAGCCCCTTGCGGTATAGCGTCTTCATGCGGCCGACGTTCGAGGTGCCGTAGACGGCGATGGGAATGTCTTCGTCCGAGCGAATCATGCACGGCATGCTCATGGGCCACAGCAGCTCGCCGTCCAGGTGGTCGCCGGCGTACTGGTGCAGATCACAAAGAAACTGCACCGCCTCCCAGCACTCCTCCAGCGGCGGCGTGATGAGCTCCAGCAGCGCTTCGGAAAAATCGGTAGTGATGAAACGATTCGTCAATGCCGACCCCAGCCCCTGGGGGTGGGGTCGATGGGAAATGTAGCCCTCCGCTGTGACGCGAAGGCTTTCTTTCTCGATGCCGCGCCGCGTGCCCGCAAGCAGCCGGGGCTGCCCCGCGAGTCCGGCGAGCCTCGCGTCCAGGCGGGCGGTCATGGTCGGCGCGCCCCTGCGCGCGGCCGGGCCAGACATAATTGATGGGTGTCCCGCGGCCATTCCATCAGCAGGCGCTCCGGCCCGTGGGGCAAGCGGGCAGGAACCCGTCGGTGTAGACTGAGGTCAAAATAAGAGTCCGTTCTGCGGTCACGCGCCGCCGGCACGGGAGGATAAAACAATGCACGGTGGCCGTCTGCTTTTGCTGCTGCTCGCCATCGGCTTCGCGGAGCCGGCCTTTGCCCTGCGCTGCGGAAACAAGCTGGTACAGCGCGGCGATCCAATACCCAAGGTGCTGAAATACTGCGGCGAACCCGTGGCCACCCAGCAGCGCAGCATCGTGCGCAGGGGTATACCGCGCTCCCGCGTGTTTCGTGACAGGAACCTCCGCCGCTACTCGGAAGATGAGTTGCTCATCAACGACCGGTCCTATGTAGAGGTGCTGGTGGAAGAGTGGACCTACAACTTCGGGCCCAGGAAGCTGATGCGCATCATTCGCTTCGAGAACGGCCTGGTGGCAGACGTGACGGAACTGGGCTACGGATACCGGGACTAGCCCGCGAATTCGCACACACAATAACCAGTCGGGACAGCAAACCATGACCAATGTAGACCGCGTCTGCAATGCTCGCTCCGGTGGCGAGGCCTGACCCGTGCGCTCGATACGCCTCGTTCCCAAGTACCTTGTAATCAGCGTCGTGCTGGCATCGGTGATGGCCGTTCTGACGGCGACGATTCTGTATCTCGTATACCGGGATGCGATGTCCGAAATCGCCGTCCTGGCCGTGGATACCAACCGCGCCGTTATGACCGACAGTGTGGACGAGCGCCCTCCTGACATGCTCGAAAGCCTCGCCGGGGCCCTGGCGCCAGCGGTAGCGTCAGGCAACGAGGACCAGCTCACCGCGCTTCTCAGCGAGGCCATCAGGGAAAGCGGGGCCGGACTGATCCTGGTGCGCGACGCCGACGGAGTCCTGCTGCAACACGCCGGCGATCTCGGCCTGGACGCAGGAATTGGCGGCGGCGGACCAGAGCGCGGCGGGGAGCGTTTAACCGTAACGACACCATTGGTGTATTCCGACGCCCCGGTGGGCACGCTGGTGCAGGTTTTCGACGCGGGCGGTTTAACTGCCGCCAATGCCCAGGTGGGCCAGCAGGTGGCCACGATCGGCGAACAGGCGAGACGCACGGGTGCCGTGAAGCTCCTGGGCTTCGGCGCCATCGCCCTGCTCATCGTCGGGGTTTTCGCCGGGGTGCTCGCGTGGCGGCAGTCGCGCACCATCGGCAGCCTGGTAGCGGGCGCAGAACGGCTGGCCAACGGCGACTTCAACGCCGGGTTGCCCACGGAACGCAGCGACGAACTGGGCCAGCTGGCCCGCGCCTTCGAAGAAATGCGCGAGAAACTCCGCGAGACCACCGTGTCGCGCGACTACCTGGACCAGATGATCGGCAACATGGCCGATGCGATTATCCTGACGTCTACGGATGAAAAAATTCTGCGCGTCAATGCGGCCGCCGAGATGCTGCTGGAGTATCGGGAAGAGGAGCTGACCGGCCGCCGGGTGCAGGAACTGCTGCCACCCGGCAACCGCGAGTCTTTCAAGCTCAGCGCCGGTTCGCGTCGCGACCGGGAGACCATGCTGCTCACCAAGTCCGGTGGGAGGGTGCCCGTTTCACTGAGTTCCTCCGCCCTGCCCGGCACCGCGGAACAACTGTCGGGTTTCGTCGTCTCGGCACGTGATATCTCCGAACGCAAGGCCGCGGAACGGCGCATTCGCTACCTCGCGCGCACGGATTCCCTGACCAAAGCGCCAAACCGCCCACAGTTCCAGCACCTGCTGCAGCGAGCCATTGGCCGCAGCCGCCGAACCGGCCGCCGGCTCGCGCTGCTGTACCTGGACGTGGATCGGTTCAAGGACATCAACGACACCTTCGGCCACAGCGCGGGCGATTCCAGTCTCGAGACCCTGACTCAGCGGGTCATCAAGTCGCTACCCGATGGGGGTTTCATCGGCCGGCTTGCCGGTGACGAGTTCGGCGTGGTGCTGGAGATCGACGAGCCCGTCGCCGGCGAGCGCGCGTGGCTCCAATCCGTCGGGCGACGAGTGCTGAAAGAAATTGCCGAGGTGCTGATCGTCCAGGGTCACGAAATCTATATCACCTCAAGCATGGGTATCGCCTGTTTCCCGGCCGATGCCGACAACGTCCCGGACCTGATCCGCAATGCCGACGCCGCCCTCTATCACGCCAAACGCGCTGGCGGCAATCGGCTGGAATTCTACGACCCGGACATGAACGCCGCGGCCGTGGAACGGTTAATGATCAAGAGCAAGCTCCGCCGCTCCTACGAGTTGGACGAGTTGCTGGTGAACTACCAGCCGAAGATCGAGCTGACCACCGGTCAGCTGGCCGGCGCCGAAGCCCTGGTGCGCTGGGAACTCTCCGAGCACGGTCTCGTCCTGCCGTCAGAATTCATCCCGCTGGCGGAAGAAACGGGGCTGATCCTGGAGATTGGCGAATGGGTGCTGAATCGCGTCTGCGCCGATCTCGCCGAATGGCGCGGACGAACGCGTGTCCCGGGTCCAATCTCAGTCAACCTGTCCCTCAAGCAGCTGGGCCAGCCGAACTTTGTGCGGCGAACCAACCGCATTTTCCGGCGCAACGGCATCAGCCCGGATTCCCTGGAACTGGAAGTGACCGAGTCGACCCTGATGGAAAATCCCGAGCGCACCGTGCGCCTGCTGCGGGAACTCCGCCAGATTGGCCTGCACATGGCTATTGATGATTTCGGCACCGGCTATTCGTCCCTGAGTGCACTGCAACAGTTCCCCATCGGCACACTGAAGATCGATCGCTCGTTCGTCACCGACCTGGTCAGCGACCCGGATGACGCCACCATCGTCGCCACGATTATCGAAATGGCGCACAACCTGAACATGCATGTGGTGGCCGAGGGCGTGGAATCGGGCGAGCAACTGGACTTTTTACGGCGCATGGGCTGCGACTATGCGCAGGGGCTGCTGTTTGGTTCGCCGATGAGCGGCGACGACTTCCTGCAGCTGCTGATGCAGGAAAACGGCGGCGCAAGTGCCTACCAGGGTTTGTTTGCCGGCGGCAGCCGGTAACCGGTGAGTTCCATATAGCCCCTGCCCAGGCGCGCGCCGCCTCCGGGCGCATAGATATCGACGGCGCCTTCCCAGTATCGCACCGACAGATCCTGCTCCTGGTCGGCCGGGGCAGCCCGGACTTCGAGATCGAGATCATGACCTGGCACGCTGACGCGCCATTCGGTGGGCCAGGTGACCCCGGTCGCAGGGCTGCGCCACCTGCCCGTGGGCGTCAGGCGGAACTCGTCTGCGTTCAGGGCCTCGCGGCTGCCGTCCATTGCCACAATACTGCCCGCCGACTGCGCCGCGGTGCTGCCATCACGCCGACGCAGCGAATACAGCATCAGGTCCTGGCCGTCTTCCAGCTGCAGCGCCAACCAGTCCCAGCCGACGACATCGGCGTCCAGGCTGCTGGTGCTCCACTCGCGGTCCAGCCAGGCCTGGCCCGTAACGTCGAAGCGCGTTCCGTCTATTTCGATGACGCCCGCGGCGGGCAGGCGCGTGTAGCTGTAATACCAGGACGCGTTGCCCGGCGCCGCACCCTTCGAGCTCAGGCCCCCGTCGCCCTGAAGCACCGGCGGCTTGCCTGGCTCCAACGTCAGTGACAGTGCGATGCCGGTGGCCGCGTCACGGGCCGACAGCTGCAACGGCAGAAATTCGGCCGACTTGCTGGCAGCAGACCAGTCGTCGAGCGAGGCCCTGAAGGGCTCCATGCTAACCCCGGCCAACCCGGCCGCGCCGCGGGCAAAGCGCTCGGTGACCCGGTGATCGCCAGCGGCTTTGTCGGTGACGGCAAAGTGCGCCATGTACACCTGGTTGGCCGCCCATCCGGAATCGCGTGCGCGCGGCGGCGCCAGGGCGAAGCGAAAGATAGTGAGCTGAAAACCGAACTCGCGAGCTGCAGCCGTGGCCAGGTTGCCCGTGAAGTACCACCACTCCGTCCGATAGGCGTCATGCGAACCATGATCGCCCGGCAACTGGATCCCGCCCGGTCGTTCCGCGCGACGAAAGCCTGCCGTATCGCCGCCGCCGAGCAATGACACGACGGTTGCACCTTCCGCCGATGGCCCTTCATCGGCACTGTCGCGCAACCAGAGCACGGCCGTGCCCAGCGCCGCGAACACCAGCACCAGGGCCAGCAGCGTGCGGCCCATCAATCCTCCCGCAGCGCGACGGCCGGCATATCACGCAGCGCGCGCCGGTTCGGCAACCAGCCGGCGGCCAGACCCGCCAGGGCCGCCAGCACCACTGCCTGGCCGAGCATGGCCCAGTTGATGTCGAACACCATGCTCCAGCCGAAGGCAATCCGGTTCACGACCACGATCAGCAACCAGGCCAGCAGAACGCCCACCGGCACTGCGAGCACTCCCGCCGCCGTGCCAAGCAGCAAGGTCTGCAATTCACCCAGCCGCAGCAGCTGCCCGGGAGACAGGCCCAGCGCGCGCAGCGTGGCCAGCTCGCGACGGCTGTCCAGGCGCTGGGCCTGCAGCGCGTTGACGACTGCAATGATGGCGACCAGGCCGGCGATCAGCCGCAGTACCTGGGTAATGGTGAAGGTGCGGTCGAAGATTTCGAGACTCAGTTCCCGCAGCCATGCACTGGTGGTCACGCTCAGGTCGCCGCGAGCTGCGGCCAGGGCTTCGACACCCGAGAGCACTTCCGCCGCGCGGCCGGGCGCGGCGAACAGACCGATGCTGTCGAGCTGCCGGTCGCCGAAGTAGCGACGGTAACGCTCCAGGTCCATGGCCACCAGCCCCAGGTCGGTGGTGTAGTCGGTGAAGATCCCGTCGATCTCAAAGGCCCGTTCGCCCGCTGCCGTCAGTAACACCAGGGATTCGCCGGTCGTCACTTCACGCTTGCGGGCAAAGGCCTCGGACACGAGCACGCGGTCGGCTGCAGCCAGGCGCTGAACGATGACATCGCGCGTGCCCGGCGCCTGCGGCCAGCGTCCGGACGGTGCAGGCGACACGGCCAGCAAGCCGCCCAGCCCTGTCTCATCGGGCAGGCTCACCCGCCGGCTCAGGCTCAGATCCACCACGCCCGGCAATGCGCGCAACGCCTGCAGAAGAGCCGCTTCGCCACCACCGGCAGCGAGGACGACAGGATCGTCGGGTCGCACCAGCACGTCTGCATCCAGGCTGTATGCAAGCCATTCGCCGACGCTGACGCGAAAACTGCCGATCATCAGGCCGACGCCGCTGAAGGTGGCGACAGCAAGCATCAGGGCCGCAACAGCAGGGCCGGTGCGACTCAGGTTGGCGGCGACGGAACGCGCGGCGTACGACAGGGGCAACCAGCGCACCGCACCGGCCAGCCAGTGCATGACTGCGTAGACCAGCACCGGCGCGGCCAGCGCCGCCGCGGTAAGCGCGACGAAGATGCCGGCGAAGGCCGGCTCCAGTTGCCGGGTGCCCGCCAAGACGGCTGCCGCCAGAATCGCCAGCGCGATGGCGGCCAACAGCCGGGGCAGCAGCTGGCCGCGGCGGCGGCGCTCCAGGGCCGAGCGGTTCATAGCGGTTCGGGGCCGGGCCCGGGCCGCTTCCAGCGCCGGCAAGGCGGCCGCCGCAAAGCTGGCGCCAAAACCTATCGCAGTGGCCTTAGCCAGCAACGGCCACGACACGCCGTAATAGTCCACCGACGAAGACAGGTACAAGTCGCCAATGGTCCGCAGCACCAGGCCAACCAGGCCGGCGCCGAGCACGATGCCGCTCAACAGGCCCAGGGCAACGCCCACAGCGCTCAGCACCAGAATCTCGGCCAGCACCAGCGCGAACACCTGCCGACGCTGCGCACCGAGGCTGCGAAACAGGCCAAAACTTTCGCGCCGGCGCACGACGGCGAAGGCGACGGTGCTGTAAACCAGGAAGGCGCCGACCAGCATCGCCAACAAACTCAGGGCCTGCAGGTTGATGCGAAAGGATCGCGTCATCGCGTCCATCTGACCGAGCTGCGCCGCCACCGGTCGCAGGCGCAGACCCCGCCTGGCCATTTCCGGGGCGAGCCGTGCCGCCTGCCCGGCTTCGAGGCGCACATCGATGCGGCTGAGTCCACTGCTTCGGCGCAGCAGTTCCTGGGCGGTCGCGATGTCCGCAACTGCGTACCGTTCGCCGGCGTCGCCCGGCAACAGGCCAATCACGGCCAACGCTTCCGCCGACGGTGGATCGACGAGCGACAAGCGATCGCCAGGCGCCACCGCCAGTTCCTCGGCAAGGGCGGTCGACAACAGCACGGCACCCGGCTCGACCATCAGCCGCGTGAAACTCGCATCGGTGGGCTGCCCGGCGAGGAAGGCCGTCTGCAGGCGCGCCGCGGAAAAGGGATCGATGCCCAGCAGCGCCACGGACCGCTCGGGCTGCGCGGTGAACCTCAGGCGCGTTTCGATCACCGGCGCGGATTGCGTGACGCCAAATTCGCCACGCAGCCAGGCCAGCGCATTGTCGGGTAACGGGCTGGCCCCGGGGCTGATTTCGTGCGTCGCCTGGCCGCGAAACAACTCGGCCGACGCAACAAAGGCCTGGCGCGAACTGTAGGCCGCCAGGTCGATGGCCACCACCGCGGCCACACCGAGCGCAATGCCGGCAATCGTCAACGCCAGCTGACCCGGATGGCGGACGTAGAAACGCAGGCCCGCCTGCAGCAACAGCGACGGCGCCAACCCGGCGGCGATCACGGCAATCGCCCCGCCATTTCGACCTCGTGCAATTGCCCGGCGCGAATCTCCAGTATTTGCCGGGCCCGGCCCATCACTTCCTGGCTGTGGGTAGCCATCACCAGGCTTCGGCCGTCCGTCCCCGCGAAAGCCTCCAGCAGTTCCAGCGTCTGCCGGGCCGTTGCCAGGTCGAGATTGCCGGTGGGTTCGTCGGCAATCACCACGGCGGGCTCATGGACGATGGCCCGCAGTACCGCAACCCGCTGCTGCTCGCCACCAGACAGCTCTTCGGGAAAGCGTGGGCACAGCATTCCCATCTCCGCTGCGTCCAGCAGACGTCGCACCCGCTCTGCAGCCGCGCGGCGCGCGATGCCGTTGAGCTGCAGCGGGACCAGCAGATTCTCTTCGACAGTGAGTGTCGGAATCAGGTTGAAGGCCTGGAATACAAAGCCGATCTGCCGGCGTCGCAGCGCGGCGAGTTCGCGCTCACTGAGTTGGCCGAGGTTCCGGCCGTCGACCAGGACTTCGCCGCGGGTCGGACGATCGAGGCCCCCCAGCAGGTTCAGCAGAGTCGACTTGCCTGAACCGCTGCGCCCAACGATGACGACATAATCGCCAGGGGACACGCGCAAATTGACATTATCCAGGACAAAGGCGTCGCCGGGGCCACCGTCATAATCTTTCTGGACCTTTCTCAGTTCCAGATCCACGCCGCGGCTACTCACAGCCACACCCCTCGGCGGCGCAAAGCCCTTGATACATAAGCGTCACAGCGGCCGGGGGGACACGGCGTTGACCCGCATGGCACTGCCTGAGGCATAATCTGACCCTGCGCGGGCCCACCGGTCCGCATTACTGGAACGGCAATCAGGAGGAACGGGATGGTGAAGCTTCGCAATGTCATCTTGACCAGCGTGGCAACTTTCTCGGCGACATCCGGGTTTGCGGCCTGCGTGTCTCCGAACGAAGTGTCCGTGCCGGATGGTTCGCAGGCTTCCATGGAAGAGATGCTCGCAGCCCAGCAGGCGGTGAAGTCCTACATGGCCGAGATGGAAGACTACCTGAAGTGCCTCGACGACGAGTCGAAGGCCATGGGCGACACACAGACCGACGAGCAACGCATCGCGCAAGTGCAACAGCACAACTCCGCGGTAGACGCCATGGAACGGGTAGCCAACGGCTTCAACGAGCAGATCCGCGCCTACAAAGCCCTGAACCAATAGGCGCGACCGCGCATAAAACCCAGCCGCCGGTGATAGAATCCCGGCCGCCCGCGGGCCGGTCCCCGACCCCGCGCCCACCAAAAACAGACAGGACCCAGCCATGACGAAGCCCGCACGAGTCACCATCACCGGCGCAGCCGGCCAGATCGGCTACCAACTCGCCTTCCGCATCGCCTCTGGTCAGCTGCTGGGCGCCAACCAGCCCGTCATTCTCCAATTACTGGAAATTCCGCCGGCGCTGGACGCACTGAAGGGCGTGGCGATGGAACTCGACGACTGCGCATTCCCGACGCTGCACGGCATCGTTGCCACCGACCAGGCAGACGCGGCTTTCAAGGACGCGGACTATGCGTTGCTGGTGGGCGCCAAACCCCGCGGTCCGGGCATGGAACGCAGCGACCTGCTGATGGGCAACGCAGCGATATTCTCCGCCCAGGGCAAGGCAATGAACGAGCACGCCAGTCGCGACATCAGGGTGCTGGTGGTGGGAAACCCTGCCAATACCAACGCGCTAATCGCGCAAACCAACGCACCCGACCTGAACCCCGCCAACTTTACGGCGATGACGCGCCTGGATCACAACCGCGCGCTAGCCCAGCTGGCCGCCAGGACCGACTCCCATGTCAGCCAGATTCACCACATGACAATCTGGGGCAATCACTCCGCCACGCAGTACCCGGACATCAGCCACGCGCTGGTCGGTGAGCGCCCGGCGGCGGAGCTCGTCGAGCGAGACTGGCTGGTTGAAGACTTCATCCCCACCGTGCAGCAACGCGGGGCGGCCATCATCAAGGCGCGCGGCCTGTCGAGCGCGGCATCGGCCGCATCGTCGGCTATCGACCATGTGCGCGACTGGGCGCTGGGGACGCCGGGCGACGACTGGGTCAGCATGGCCGTGCCGGCGGACGGCAGCTACGGCATTGAACCCGGCGTCATTTACTCTTTCCCGTGCCGCTGCAGCCAGGGCCGCTACGAAATCGTGCAGGGCCTGGACATCTCGGATTTCAGCCGGGAGCGCATGAACACTAGCGATCAGGAGCTCCGGGAAGAACGCGAGGCGGTGGCGGAACTGCTCTGACGTGGCACCGGGCGCCCCGGCCCGGCGACTCCGTTTTGCGGCGGACGGCGAATACTGGAAGGCTTGCCGGGAATTTCGCTACCTCCGCTGCGCTATAGTCCCTGAATCCCGGCCCACGCGGCCTTCTGAATTACAAGGTACTGAGCATTGACGGGCTTTATTTACTGGCTGGTCCTGACCCTGTTGCTATTTGGCGTGGCCACCGCCCTCGCCTATCGGCGAGAGGATCTGCGCAGCTCCACGCTGACCCTTGGCATCGCGCTGTTCATCTACTCGCTGATCAGCGGTTCGTGGTTCCTGTGGCTGGCGCTCCTGTGGGTGCTGTTCGCCGGGCTGCTGGCCCTGAACTTCGAGGATTTCCGCCGTGAGCGAATCACCGCCCCGCTGCTGCGCATGTACCGGACCATGGTGCCGGAGATGTCAGACACCGAGCGCGAGGCCCTGGACGCAGGCACCGTGTGGTGGGAAGGCGAACTCTTTACGGGCCGGCCCGACTGGAGCCGCCTGACTTCGTTACCCGCAGCGAAACTGACGGCAGAAGAGCAGGCCTTCCTGGACGGGCCGACCGAAGAACTCTGCCGCCTGCTGAACGACTGGGAAGTGACCCACGAACTGGGCGACATGCCGAAGGCTGCGTGGGACTTCATCCGGAAAAAACGCTTCTTCGGCATGATCATTCCGGAAGCCTACGGCGGGCTCGGCTTTTCGCCGTTTGCAGTGGCCTCGGTTCTGTCGAAGCTGTCGGGCCACTGCACGGTAGCCGCATCCACGATCGGCGTGCCCAACTCCCTGGGTCCGGCGGAACTCCTGATTCATTACGGCACCGACGAGCAGAAGAAACGCTATCTGCCGAAGCTGGCCAGCGGCAGGGAAATTCCCTGTTTCGCGCTGACCTCCACGCGCGTGGGCTCCGACGCATCGGCCATTGCCGACAGCGGCGTGGTTTGCAAGGGTGAATGGGAAGGCGAAGAAGTCATCGGCATCCGGCTGAACTGGGAGAAGCGCTACATCACGCTGGCGCCAATCGCCACGGTGCTCGGCCTCGCCTTCAAGCTGTCGGATCCCGACCACCTGATCGGCGATCAGGACGAGTACGGCATCACGGCCGCGCTGATCCCGACCAGGCTGCCCGGCGTGGATATCGGCCGCAGGCACTTCCCCCTCAATATTCCCTTCCAGAACGGACCCACGACAGGTACCGACGTGTTCGTGCCCCTGGACGCCATCATTGGCGGGCCGGAGCGCGCCGGCCAGGGCTGGAAAATGCTGGTGGAGCTGCTGTCCGCGGGCCGAGCCATCGTTCTGCCGGCCAACGGTATGGGCGGCGCCCAGGCTGCGGTCTGGAATTCCGGTGCCTATACGCGGGTGCGTCGGCAGTTCGGCCTGCCCATCTGCCGCTTCGAGGGTGTAGGCGAGGCACTGAGCCGCATGGCCGCCCACACCTACATCATCAACGCCGCGGTGAGCGTGACCAACACCGCTATCGGCCGCGGCGAGAAACCCGCCGTCCCGTCGGCGATTCTCAAATACCACTGCACCGAACTGGCCCGCAGTATTGGTGCGGATGCGATGGATGTGCAGGGCGGCAAGGGCATCATGCTGGGCCCGAAAAATTATCTTGGCCGGGCCTACCAGGCCATGCCCATCGCAATTACCGTAGAGGGCGCGAACATCCTCACGCGCAGCCTGATTATCTTTGGCCAGGGTGCGGTGAGGTGCCATCCCTTTGTGCTGAAGGAAATGGCCGCCGCCAATGAACCCGATTTCGAAAAGGCGCTCCGCGATTTCGACCAGCACCTGTTTGGCCACGTGGGGTTTGCGGTCAGCAACGCCGCCCGCGCCTTCGTGCTGGCCTTGACCCACGCGCGCACCACACCGTCGCCGGTTAGCGGCCCCACGTCACGCTATTACCAGCACATCAACCGTTACAGCGCTGCCTTCGCCTTCGCGGCCGACGTCGCCATGTTGACGCTGGGCGGCGGCCTGAAGCGCAAGGAACAGCTGTCGGCCCGGCTCGGCGATGTCTTCAGCAGCATTTACCTCGCCAGCATGGTGCTGAAGCACTACCAGGACGAGGGCAGTCCGAGAGAAGATTTGCCGCTGGTTGAATGGGCGTGCCGGTCCCTGTTGTATCGCGCCCAGGAACAACTGCACGGGCTGCTGCGCAACCTGCCGAACCGGCTGGCAGCGGGCGTGCTCAGGCTGCTGATCTTCCCGCGGGGCCGCACCTATTTTGCCCCCGCCGACGAGCTGGGCCAGAAGATTGTGGACCTGGTCACGTATCCCACGGATTCCCGGGCGCGGCTGTGCCGGCAGGCCTACCTGACGCCCGACCCCGGTAACGCAATGGCGACGCTCCACCAGGCCATGATCGCCGCCACAGCCGCTGCGCCCCTTTATGACAAACTGCGGAATGCCGCGCGCGCCGGACTGATATCGACGGACGATCCTGTCGCGCAAATCGATGCGGCGCAGCAGGAGGGCGTGCTGAGCGCAGATGAAGCCGACCAGATGCGCGCCCTGGATGCCATCGTCCTGGACGTGGTCGGGGTAGACGATTTCGACAGCAGCGAGCTCGGCACCAAGGCGAAAAAGCCCCGGCGCCCCCGCAAGAAGGCCACGCCGGCGCGAGCACGCAAGACCGGCAACGGTCGGGATGCCGCCACCCCTTCATGACACCCGGATGTGGGTGCGCTACCATTGTTGCATAGGGGCAACGAGATGATCGTCATGAACCAGCCCACCCGCTTAATCCTCGCCCTGCTCGTCGCGCTCGCGCTGCAATCCTGCGGCCGCGAGGAAGACGGGGCAGGCGGTAGCGACCCTGCAACCACGGCACCTGCGCCAGCTGCACCGGTCAGCATGCCGCGCTCCGCTGCGCCCCCGGGGGCCGCGGTATTTTTCATTACGCCCATGGACGGCCAGACCGTCGGTTCACCGGTCACGGTGAAGTTCGGCATCAGCGGCATGGCGGTGGCACCGGCCGGCGATACGACGCCAAACACTGGCCATCACCATTTGCTGGTGGACGTAGAACTGGCTGATGCGACGCTACCCGTGCCGAGCGATGCGAGTCACCTGCATTTTGGCAAGGGCCAGACAGAGACCGTGCTGGAATTAACGCCGGGTGAGCATCGCCTGCAGATGGTGCTCGGCGACGCCAACCACGTGCCCCATGACCCACCCGTCGTCTCTGCCCCCATTGTGATCACGGTTGAATAGCACCTGAAGGCAAGTCGATGAGCTTTCCTGCCACAGGCATCAGCGGACTCGCCGTTTACCTTCCCCCGTACCGGGTCGATCTGCGCGCCTGGTGCAAGTGGACCGGCGCCGACTGGGACAAGATCCGCAAGGTCGTGGGCACCGGCTTCAGGCTGGTGGGTCCTGATCAGAGCGTATACACGATGGCCGCGAACGCGGTACTGCGCCTGATCCGCAACTACGACATCGACCCGGGGCGGGTGCGCTACCTCGCGCTGGGCACCGAATCGAGCACCGACAACTCTGCCGGCGCGGTCATCATCAAGGGTATGGTGGACAGCGCGCTCCTGGCCGAGGGCCGCCCACCGCTGTCGCGGCACTGTGAAGTACCGGAATTCAAACACGCCTGTCTGGGCGGCGTTTACGCCATGAAAAACGCGTTGCGTTTCCTGGCCACCGACGGCGATGAATCGCTGGCCATTGTCGTGAGCGCAGATAAGGCGCTTTATTCGCTAGGCAGCAGCGGCGAACCGACCCAGGGCGCCGGTGCGGTGGCGGCCCTGCTCGAACAGAATCCGACCATCGGTGTACTTGACCCGGCGCAGTCGGGCAGTGCATCCGACTATCGCGGCGTGGATTTCCGCAAGCCGCTGATCAACCGCAACGGCACGGGCGCCAGTGCCGAGTTTGTGGATATTCCGGTATTCAACGGCAAGTACTCCACCAGCTGCTACGTTGACGAGATGCAGCGGGCACTGGAAGACATGTTCGCTCGTCGCGACCTGCGGCCAATTGAGTACCTGCGCTCCTTGCGCGCGGTGTTCATGCATCGGCCCTATCACCGTATGCCGGAGACGGGGTGGGCCATGGCCTACCTGTTCGCGCTGGCGCGCGGCGACGATCACGACCTGGAGGAGCTCCGCGACTACTGCCACCACGTCGACGTGGAATTCGCCGACGTACTGAAGGAGCTGCGATGCCATCAAAAGCTTACCGACTTCGCCGTCCGTGAACGCATCACAGAAGAAATTTTCCCGCTCTCCCTGAGCGTACTGCGCGCGTTCCGGCACACCGACGCGTTCCGCGAATTCGTGCTGGGGCGGATGCACCTCGGCGCGGAGGCCATGTATGAACTCGGTAACCTGTATACGGCCGCGCTGCCGGCGTGGCTGGCCGCGGGCCTGGCCGAGGCGGCAGACAGCAATGCGGAACTGGCGGGCTCTGAGATTCTGCTGGTTGGCTATGGCAGCGGTGATGCGGCGGAGGTCATGCCGATGACCGTCGTGCCTGGTTGGGAACAGGCCGCCCGCGCGATCGACTTCGAAAACTCCCTGTCGCCGAGTGTCGATCTCAGTTTTCAACAGTACCTGGAACTGCGCGGCGAGCGGCCGCACAACGACTTTGTGCCCTTCGCACCGAGCGCTGAGTTTGTTGTCGAGCGTATCGGCCAGGAATCGGCCGACGCCTTTCAGGACGCCGGCATCGAGTACTACCGCTACATCCAGTAACTCAGCTCGCCGTGACGCTCAGGCCCGGCCGGGCAGGCGGCAGATCCAGGGTCATTCCGCCCGCCTTTGCAACGGCGGCCCGGAACTTGTCGGCCACTTCGGCTGAATCTGCCAGCGCGAAGCCCAGGTCGCCACCGCCCGCGCCGGAGCTCTTGTAGACCGCGCCTGCCGCCGACGCCAGGTGCGCAAAGGCCTCGTGTTCAGCCGTCCAGATGCCGATGGTCCCGGCCGTGTCGACGGCCCTCAAGTTGTCTGCGTAGCCGGCCACCGCGCTTAGCACGGCCGCGACATCAGCGCTGCGCCACGCCTGCGCGGCCCCGGTAGCGGCGTCCGCGAGGCGCGCCGCGTGCTGCTCAAAAACAGCGGGCTGCCGGGCCCGGAAGGCTTCGAAACGGTCGATCAGCGCCGGTGTGGAGGCTGAACGCCCGGTCCATGCCACCGCAAGGTGCAGTCCCGCCGGCCAGCGCAGTGACTCGGCCTGCAGATCGTCGCCAGCGGGCGTGCAGATCAGCAGGCCACCTTGA
>CAMYJV010000018.1:22499-26646 GCA_947258805.1 uncultured Gammaproteobacteria bacterium
TGCCGCATCGATGCGGCAGGCGGCCAGCACCGCAGCGACCAGCGCCGCGACCAGCGCAGCACTGGAACCCAGGCCCAGTTTGTGCTGCTGGCCGCCCGCAGCATGAATGAACGCGGTGGTATCAAGAGTCAGCTCCAGCGGCTGCGCCAACAGCTCGTCCGGCCAGCCACGCAGGATTTCTGCCAGCACGGCGGCGGGCAGCGCCCCGCTTTCCGCCGGCAGCGGCGCGCCCCAGTGCACACGGTCCGGCAACTCCAGGCTGTAGGTACAAACTTCGTCGCCTGAAGCGTCCAGCAAGCGCGACACGCGGGCGCGGCGGGCCTGCGCCATGGCCGGCCCCCCCACGGCCACCGTGACGGCCGGGGCGCCGGTCAGCACGGCATATTCGCCGGTCAGCAACAGCTTGCCCGGTGCCCGGGCTTCAGCCATTGCTGTCAACGATGCGGGCCCCGGGGCCAAGTCCGCCCGTGAGCAGACGCAGGACACCGGGCACCTGCTGCAAGGCTTCAGCGACCGTATCCGTTGCTTCGGGCAGGCAAACGGCTTTCACCTGGGGGCCGGCATCGATGGTAAAGAACACCGGCACGCCGTCGCGGCGCAACCCGGTGATGACGTGCATGCAGGCGAGCGTGACGGGCAACCAGTACATCAGTGGGGGGCGCGTGGTCAGCATGACCGCATGCATCTTCAAACAGTTGTGTTCGGCAAGCGCAGCCAGTCCGGCAAAGTCGCGCGCCGCGACCAGCCGCTGACCCTGCGCCAGGTCGACCGGATGCGAGTCCACCCAGGGCTGGTAGTACGGTGAGGTCCGCTGGCTATCGACCATACCGTCCCGCGAACTGGTGGACTTGCCGGCTTCGCTGGTCACCGCCACCACCACCTGCAGCGGCCAGTCGGCGGGCGCAAGCAGCGGCTGGCAGCGGGTCCCGGACCGCGTATTTTCCAGCAGCACAAAACCACCGTGCAGCGAGCGCGGCGCCGAACCGGAACCGATGCGGGCCACGCTTTCGAGTTGCGGATCCCGAAGGTCCAGCCCGAGAGCCGCCGCTCCGGCGACAGTCAGCGCGGCATAGCCGGATGCGGACGACGCCAGGCCCGCGCCGGTGGGAAAATCGTTTTCGCTCTCGACCCGGGCATAGTCACGGCGCTGCGCCAGTTCGCGCAGCGCATTCAGACAGCGCTCCAGCCGCGGCTGCTCCGTGGCTGCCACCGCGCCGTTAAGGATCAGTTCATCGCGGTCCAGCGACGAATCAAAACTCACGGTGGTGCGCGTGCGCAGCACGTCCAGCGTCACAGAGAGGGAACCCACCGCGGGCAGGTTGCCGTCCTCGTCACGCTTGCCCCAGTACTTGATCAGGGCAATGTTCGGATGGGCGAGAGCGGTCGCACTCGGCATCGGCAGGCAAATCTCGCAGCGGCAGGAGCGGCATTATAGACGCGTCGGATCCGGGCGTTTGGTGGCCGGCGCAACTGCGACTATGCTTTGCGCCGCGGGCGCTTCTGCATTCAGGTTCAGGTTCAGAATGGATAACACGAGCAAAACGGCAAGCTACCAGGCGCGTATCGAAGCGGCGCTGGACCGCTGGCTGCCAGATCTCGATACCCCCCCGCGCCGGCTGCATGAAGCGATGCGCTACTCGGTGCTGGGTGGCGGCAAACGCATTCGGCCCCTGCTTTTATACGCCACCGGTGAGGCCCTGGGGACCGACCCGGCCGTGCTGGACGCGCCGGCGGTGGCGATTGAACTGATGCACGCGTTTTCCCTGGTGCATGACGATTTGCCGGCGATGGACGACGACGACCTGCGCCGCGGCCGGCCGACAGTGCATAGGGCCTTCGACGAGGCCACCGCGATACTGGCCGCGGACGCGATGCAGCCGCTGGCTTTTCATGTGCTGAGCAGCGACCCCGCCTTGATTGGGCACCCGGCCGCGCAGGTGAAGCTGGTCCGGCTGCTGGCGGAAGCCTGCGGGTCCGAGGGGATGACCGGCGGCCAGGCCATTGACCTGGCGTCCGAGGGCAGGCAACTGGACGCGGCCGAACTGGAACACATGTACCGTCTGAAGACCGGCCGCCTGATCCGGGTCAGCATCCTGTCGGCGGCCGCCTGTCCGCCAACGCCCGGTGCCGACCGGGAACACGCGCTGGAGCGCTTCGCCGACGCGCTGGGGCTGGCTTTCCAGATTCGCGACGACATTCTGGACGTAGAGGGCGAAACCGAAGTGATTGGCAAGCAGCAGGGCGCCGACGAGGCCCGTCACAAGGCGACTTACCCGGCGCTGTTCGGCATGGAGCACGCCCGGGAGCGGGTCGCAGAACTCCTGGGTGCCGCGCTGCAGGAGCTCGAGGTGCTCAGCGCCGGCACCAGCTACCTGGCCTACCTGGCCCGCATGATCGCCGAGCGCGATCACTGACACCGGCCACGCCGCGAAAAGCCGGGGCTGCTGCTAGAATTGGCCTTCCTCCTCCGGTAAAGGCGAGATGTACACCAGCTTCTTCGGCCTGAACGAGAAGCCTTTCTCGATAACGCCCGATCCGCGTTACCTGTTCATGAGCGAGCGCCACACCGAGGGGCTCGCCCATCTGCTGTACGGCGTCAACGAGAGCGGCGGCTTCATCCAGCTAACCGGCGAGGTGGGCACCGGCAAGACCACGCTGGTGCGGAGCCTCTTGCAGCAGCTGCCGGACAGTGCCGACGTCGCGCTGATCCTGAACCCGCAGCTGTCCCGCACGGAATTCCTGAGCGCGATCTGCGAAGAGCTCGGCATCGCGCTGCCGAAGCAACGCGACAGCATCAAGGCGCTGACTACGGCATTGAACGCTTTCCTGCTGGGCAACCACGGCCGCGGCCGGCGCACGATCCTGATCGTTGACGAAGCGCAAAACCTGCGCGTGGATGTGCTCGAGCAGGTGCGGCTGCTGACCAATCTCGAAACCACCAAGCAGAAGTTGCTGCAGATCATCCTGATCGGCCAGCCGGAGTTGCGCGATCTGCTGGCCCGCAACGACATGCGCCAGCTCGCTCAGCGCATCACCGGGCGCTATCACCTCGAACCGCTGAACCGCGAAGAAACGATCGAATACGTCGATCACCGCCTGCGTGTTGCCGGAGCCGTGGGGGAAATCTTCACGCCGCCGGCGAAGCGCGACCTGTTCCGACGCTCCGGCGGCGTGCCACGCATGATCAACGTGATTGCGGACCGCGCGCTGCTTGGCGCCTTCACCCAGGATACGCGCAGCGTCACACCCGCACTGGTTCGCAGCGCGTCCGGAGAGGTCTACGGGGGCAGTGGCCGCCGCGGCTGGCAACGCCGGATCTGGATCGCCGCAACGCTGGCGCTGGCCCTTGCCGTCGGCGCGTGGTTCCTGGTGCCCCGCACGCAGAATGTCCCCGCGCCTGAAGTGGCGGACAGCCCTTCGCCGCCCACCGCCGAGCCGGTGCCGCAGCCCGTCGCGGCCTCGCCGGCGCCAGCAGACGTCGACGTGATTCGTGCGCCCGCCACCCCGGTGCTAACGGCTGAACTGCAAGGCGATGAACCGGTGGTCGCGCTCGGCGCAGTGCTGACGGCCAACGCTGAGCGCACCAGCACGGACCGGGCCTTCGAGGCCCTGCTGGGGCTGTGGGACGTGACCTACGAGCGCGGCACCAAGCAGGCCTGCAAGCAGGCAGAGAGCAACCAGCTCTACTGTCTCTTCCAGCGCGGCTCCCTGTCCCAGGTGCGTGGCCTGGATCGGCCGGTGATCCTGACCCTGCGCGGCGACGATGGCTTGCAGCACCAGGTGGTGCTGTCTGGAATCAGCGATGAATATGCAGTGCTGACCATCGGTAACGACCAGCACCGCGTGCCTACGTCAGCCTTGGACGACTACTGGTTTGGCGAGTACCTGCTGCTATGGCGCCCCCAGATCGGCGTCGTGAAATCTTTCTTCCCCGGTATGCGCGATCCCGATGTGCGCTGGATACGCGAATCGCTCAATGCCATTCACGGCACAGCCGTGGTCGCCGAAGGCTCTGACCTGTTCGACGAAAGCCTCGAAGCGCAGGTGCGCGAATACCAGAAAGAGCGCCGGTTGACCGTCGACGGCCTGGTTGGCCAGCAGACACAGATCGCGATGAATACGGATCTCGGAGCCGAAAACCGCCCAC
>CAMYJV010000019.1:0-21076 GCA_947258805.1 uncultured Gammaproteobacteria bacterium
TTGTTGACAAACTGAGCCGAAGCAGTGCCGGTCAGTCCCAGCGATAGGCTCCCCGCAGCAAGCGCGCCGAGCAGTGCGCGAGTTCGTGTCATGCGACTATCCTCCAATAGCGTGGACTCAAAGCAGAATTTTGGGGTATCGAGCAGTTGTGATGGCGCCGCCGGCGTGACTTGACGCCGGCGATGTGGCCGTTTCTTGCTGCTTGAGCCGATTATCCCCCTGGCCGCGGCACTCCCGAGCCTGTCCACGGCCGGCTAAACTTAGCGCGGGCATCGCGCGGTAGCAAGTACAGAAGCACGGGCCGCGGAGCAGCGGCTGCACATGGTAACGCGACCTGTTGCTGACGGTGCGATACCAAAGCCTGGGGGGCCGGCGAAAATTGCGCTTAAGCTGATGAAAAAACAGCGGGTTTTTTTGCGTCTGCTGTTGTGTAAAGCGTTAACCGGTCGGCCGCATCTGCCGCCGCGCAGTGCCTAGCCGTGGCACTCGTATGGGCGGCCGTTTGCCTGTTGGTCAACCAGCCGGGGTTTGCCCGTCGCATTGATCCAGAGGCCACGCGCAGCGCCGTCGCTCCCTGCTTCGCAGAACCAGAAGCCGCCCCCTTCGTTGTTGCTCTGCTCGCCGGCGGCCTGGCCGTTGGGGCGATAGGTCAGGAATCGGGGGAATTCTGGCGACTCCAGTCGCATGGATCCCGGCAGGCCGGCTTCGGCGGCCAGCAGCCCGTCAGCGCCCGGCTGCAGTTGCCGGGAAGGATCGACGAAGACGATCCAGCCCTGCTGCCACGGGGAGTCAGCACAGCGCAGGCCGTCTTCGCTGGGGCACACGGTAACTGGCTGATTGCGGGTCGTCGCGGTGCTCCGGGCAAGGTACAGCGTGCCCACGAGGCTATTGATCGCCGCCGCACTGCGTTGCCCGGCCATGGCGCTGTTCAGGCTGGGTACCGCCAGGGATATGGCGACACCGGCCACGGCCAGGGCCGTCAGCAGTTCCGGTAGCGTAAAGCCCCGGGCCACCCGTATTGCAGCGCACATCGCGGGGCCCTCTCCGTGTGGTCATCGCGATATCTGAACTTACGCTGCCACGCCCGCGGGCGCGGTGAAGCCGTTCACAGGCGGCGCTGACCACGGCCACAGGCGTGAACTGGTTCACACCCTTGGCCGCTAGCGCCAGCGGTCTTCCTTGTCGAGGAAGGTCTTGGCGTCTGCCAGGCTCGTGGGCAGGGCGTCGGCATACAGATTGGCCGGGAATCGCGGTTCATAGGCGGCGAACACCGGTTCGTACAGCGCCTTGTGCACGTCGGGTATCTGGTGCCGCTGCCGGAAGCGCGCAATCGGCACGCGGGCGATCACCTGCTGCTCGAATTTGGAATCAGCCTCGGCCAGGGTCTCGCCCCGCGGCCCGTAGATCGCAGTGCCGCCTGCACCGCCGAAGGCGTCGTCCAGGAAGCCGGGATTCTCCGGCGATACCGAGTTGTTCACGATCACGGTATACACGCGGTTGTAGGCGGCGGTCATCTGCATGTCGCCGGGCGTGAAGCCGCCCGACGCGGTACGCAGGATGAGTTCTGCACCTTTCATGGCCATCGCGCGGAAGAGTTCCGGTTCCATTTGCGTAGAGGACGTGGCGAGGTTGCCGATGGGTGTGCGGTGCACGGGAATCACCGCATCCGTGCCGTACATTTCGATGTAGCGGTCCAGCACGTTGTACACCGTCGTGGTCACCAGTTCGAAGTCCGGAAAGACGCCCTTGATATTGCGGGCCTTCCAGTCGCGCGCGACGATGTCGCCGTCCGGGCCGATGATGGTGGTCACACTCAGCACGTGGCCCGGCCAGTCGTCATCCACCACGTAGGCGCCGAACTTGATGTAGCACCCATATTGCTTTGCCTTCGCGGCGATGGCTTCGGTCTCCGGTCCAGGGACTTCGATAGACAGCCGCTCGAGTTCCTTGCGATCCCATGGATTCCAGCCTTGCAGCGGAAACTCGTGGAAGCACAGCAGGTCTTTCTTGCCGCCGTAGAACTGGCTCTTGTCTATGAGTTCCAGCATGTGTTCAAGGTTGGCGCGAATGCCGGGCCCCGGGCGCGTGCCGTCTACGGCGCGCACGCGCGACTGCACGGCAGAGACCGTGATCGTGTCTTTGGCCAGCGGCACGCGGGCGTATTCGCGGCCGTTGGCGGGCACCGTGAGGGGGCCGGTCACCGCCGCAATCGTGCGCGGTGCCTGGCTCGGGGCGGGTGAATGGCTGGCAGCCAGCGCTCGGGGCGCTGCAGTCCCCAGGGTCGCGCCGCCGGCCAGCGCTGCGCTCGCTGCAAGCCATTGGCGACGATTCATGGTCTCGGGCATGGTCGGTCTCCGTCTGACTGGGTTGCATGCTGGCGCCCGCTGCGGCAGGCGCGCCGGTTATGATTACACGGGAGTTGGGCAGCGTGATTGCAGGGCCAGGCTATGACAACGTGGCAACAGACGCTGGAACGGGAAAAGTCGGGATTCAGCGGCGCGCAGGTGGCGCTGCTCGTGCTTGCGGCGATGGTGATCACCGTCGGGGGCACGCTCTGGCTGGCCCGCACGTACCTGTTTCCCCAGCCCTTTGAGCCGGTGGAGCTCTCGGCCGTCGAGCGCGAGCAGCTGAACGACAAGCTGCGGCGTATCAACCCCGAGCTGGTGTTGCCCAGCGGCAATGAGACCGATGAAGACTGGTTGCGACCGGAGCCTTACACCGAAGCCGGCGCGGAACGGCAGGTCGTGCTCAGCGAGCGCGAGCTGAACGCAGTGATGGCCCGCGATCCGCAGCTGGCAAGGCGAATGGCCATCGATCTTTCCAGCAACCTGGCCAGTGCCCGCATCCTGGTGCCCGTGGATCCGGCCGTGCCGGTGCTCGGCGGGCGGACACTGCGGGTCGCCGCCGGGCTCGAGCTGAAGTACGCCGACGGCCGCCCGTCCGCCATTCTGCGCGGGGTCAGCATCATGGGGGTGCCATTGCCTTCAGCCTGGCTCGGCGGGTTCAAGAACACGGACCTGGTGGCCCAGTTCAGCAGCGATCCCGGTTTCTGGCGGGCTTGGGCCGCAGGCGTGGAAGATTTACGCGTGACGGACGGTCAGCTGGTTATTCAGTTGCGGGAGTAGCAGTCCGCTTCAGCACGGTTTCCAGGGACGCGGTGCGCACCATCTTCGTGTGCTCGGCACTCGCGTTACCCCATACGATCCGGCCCTCCGCATTCTTGTAGCGACCGAGAAACCAGAATTCGTCGGGGCGGATAACGACCTCATCATCTGCCGTCAGCGTCTGGCCGGCCATTTCAATCTGGCAGACGCCAACGGGGCCGCGCACCTCGCTGCCATCGGCCGCCGCCCGCAGGAAAAAATCACAGCCCGGGTTCCACTCAAAGTCATCCAGGCTCAGGTTGGCCAGCGACCCGGGATCCAGGTGCGCATTGTGAAAGCGCGCCGGATCGCGAAAGTTCAGTTCGCGCTCGCGAATAGTGCCCGTCTCGGCGTCGGGGACAAATTGCAGCACGCCATTGCGCCAGATGCGGTCCGGATCCGTGGAGCCGTCCACGGAGGCCTGCTGGTACACGGTATGACCGGGAATACGGGGCATCTCCACCGGCACGAAGAGCTGGTACATCTGCCGGTGCTTGAGCTGGTCCGGTACGCCGTTGGCGACGTCCGCGGCCGCTTGCGCCCCGTTGTCGTAGCCGCCCTGCACCCAGGCGCGGACCAGCTGCAGCGTGCGGTCCATCCCGGCCGCATTGTCCGCTTGCGCGGCGGCCTGCGCGGTGGCGCAGACGAGAAGGATCAGGCAGAGAATTGTGCGCATTCTGGCAGGGCCCCGGGGACAAGCAGGGCGATTACTAGCAAGCGCCGCGCCTCTGTGCAATGCCTCGGCGGCCGGGCTGGCCCACCGGTCAACACAAGCGGCTAACCCGTGAGTATCGGCAGCGCACGCAGCGCGTCGATGCCATATAAGGCAGCCGCCAGGGCAATCGCCACCAGCAGGATATCCAGGGTGGCCTCGGGGCTCCCGCATCGCTGGCTTCGTCGGATCACTGTGCTTGCCTCCATTGCATTGATCAGAGGCGTGCAGTTTGTAGAGCAATAAAGTCATATAAATTAGAGATTTGTTGCTTAAATTTTAAGTTTATGTTGAGGCTTGGTGACAGGCACGAACCTGATCCTTGTGAGCTGCGCGAGGCTGCCAGCAGGTGCCTTCATGGGCGTCTGGCCATGCTGATTGGCCGGTCCATTCACTGGTGCGTGGTGATCGCTGTCGCGCTACTGCCTGTTCGGCAGATGTTGGCCCTGCTGCTCCGGCGTCGCCGGGCGCGGACTGCAACGCAACATAATCCTGGGCCCAAGGACTGACCCGCGGCGGAATCCGTCTGCTGTCCGATCTGCGAATACTTAGCAGACAAAGGACGTAACGCTATGGCAGACAAGCCGAGCCGGCGGCACCGGCGCATTTTTCTACTAATGGGCAACCAGCTGTTTCCCGTGGCGCGCTTGCGCCCATGGCAGGGAACCCTTTTCTTCATGGCGGAGGACTACGCCACCTGCCGATATCTCCAGCACCACAAGCACAAGCTGGTATTCACGCTGTCGGCCATGCGCGCCCATGCCGAGCTGCTCCGCAGCGAGGGTTTCAAAGTCGAGTATCAGCCGTTGAACGAGGCAAACAATCGTCTCAGTTTCATCGAAAAGCTGCGCCAGTTGCTGAGCCGGACTGGCTTCAAGGAATTACTCCACTTCGAGATTGAAGACCCGGCGATGGAGCGCCGCGTGGCCAGGTTCGCAGAGCGCTACGGTTTGCGACGGACCGTCGTGCCGACGCCCATGTTCCTGTGTGAGCGCGACGACTTTTCGGGGTGGCTCGCGACCCAGAATCAGCCGCGCATGGCTGCCTTTTACAAGTGGCAGCGTCGCCGGCTGGATATCCTGGTCGATTCCAAAGGCAGGCCGGCCGGCGGCAAGTGGAGCTTCGATCAGGACAACCGCAAGCGGCTCCCGCCCGGGGTTCCTGTGCCGGATTTGCCGACGGTGCGACCCGGCCGGCACGTGCGCCAGGTCAAAGAACTGGTTGACCAGACGTTCCCCGAGCACCCCGGCAGCACCAGCAATTTCTGGTTGCCCACTACCCGGGCGCAGGCCCGCGACTGGCTCAAGGATTTCCTGGAGCAGCGGTTCACCTGCTTCGGCGACTACGAAGATGCGCTGACAACACGCAGCGACGCGGTCTTCCACAGTGCGCTGTCACCGCTCATGAACGTCGGGCTGCTGACGCCCCGCGAAGTGGTGAGTCGTACGCTGGCCTTCGCCAGCGACGAGCGCGTGGCCCTGAACAGCGTCGAGGGTTTTATCCGGCAAGTGATTGGCTGGCGGGAGTTCATCCGTGGCATGTACCGCGAGCACGGCAATACCATGGCCCGCCGGAACTTCTGGGGGCACGAGCGGGGCCTGACGGCCGACTGGTATCGCGGCACGACGGGCGTTGATCCCCTCGACCACGTCATCAATAAGGCCAACCGACTCGGCTGGGCCCACCACACCGAGCGACTGATGGTGGTGGGCAACCTGATGCTGCTGGGTGAAATCAATCCGCGCGACGCCTATCGCTGGTACATGGAGCTGTTCGTGGACTCCGCCCACTGGGTGATGAACCCGAACGTTTACGGCATGGCCCTGTTTGCAGACGGCGGCATTTTCACGACCAAACCCTATATCTGCGGCGCAAATTACCTGTTGCGAATGGGTGATTACCGCCGCGGGCCCTGGAGCGACACGGTGGACGGACTATTCTGGCGTTTTGTCGCCAAGCACCGCGCGTGGTTTGCTCGTCAGCCGCGTCTGGGCGTGATCGTTGGCAACCTGGACCGTATGTCCCACGATCGACGCCGCCGCCTGGAGCGTTGCGCCGAGGAGTTCCTGCACGAGAAGACCCGGCCCGCGAAGGCCGTTGCCTGAGCCGTGAACTCGTTGCCGCCAGATGCAACGGTGCTGGTTCAGGGCGCCGGCGGCGGCATCGGAATGGCCCTCGCGCGGGCGCTGTTGAGTCTTCCCGCCGTGACGCGCCTCTACGCAGCGAGCCGGGCTCCGGAGGCTACGGGCCTGCAAGCAATCGCCGCCGCCGACTCGCGCGTCGCGCTGTTACCCCTGGACCTTGAGTCTGCGGACTCCGTCTCGGCTGCGGCGGAGCGGGTGGGCACGCAGAGCAGCCACCTGGATTTGCTCATCAACTGTGCCGGGGTCTTGCACGACGACGGCGTCGGGATGCGGCCCGAACGGCGCTTGAGCGAAGTCAAAAGTGAGAATCTGGAACGCGCCTTCCGCATCAACGCCATCGGCAGCCTGCTGATGGCGCAGGCATTCGAGCCACTCCTGCGGCGCGCAGCAGCGCCGCTGTTCGCGTCCATCTCGGCGCGCGTCGGGAGTATTGCCGATAATCGCCTGGGCGGCTGGTATGCCTACCGGGCCTCGAAGGCGGCGTTGAACATGTATCTCAAGACGCTGGCTATTGAGTGGGCGCGCGGCAAACCGAAGATCCGTGTCGTGGCACTGCACCCCGGAACGGTGGCGACGCCTTTGTCTGCACCATTCACCAACGCCAGCGATTCGTCACGACGTGTGTTCGAAAGTGCGGTGGCGGCCGATCAGCTCCTCGGGGTGCTGGACGGCGTTGACGCAGACGCCAGCGGCGTATTCCTGGACTGGGAGGGCAAACCCGTTCCGTGGTGAGCTCAGCCTTCGCAGTTGGTGGGGCCGCGCGTCAGTAGTCGATACCTTCAGCCTCGGCGACCCGCAGCAGGGCCGCTTCCATCACCGCCCGGGCGCGGGCCGTCTCGCGGTGCAGGAAAGCGTGGAGGGCCGCGTCTTCGGGGCTGCTGTGTTCGCAGTCCGCGCTGTAAGTTTCAAAAGCATTCAGACTCCGAACCAGGCTCACGAGGTGGGCCGGGCACTCGCAGGCAATGGCGGACGAATGAGCGGACAGCCGGCGGAGTTGCCCCGGGTCGAAGTGTCTCGGGGCCGGAGGCTCCGTGGCGGCAGCCATGGCCGGGGGTGGCAGCACCGCTTCGGCGGGTGCCGGGTACCTCGGCATTTGCTGCACGATCCACCAGAGTTCGGCGGCGCTTGCCGGGGCCCGCACGGCATGAACGCCCGCATCCCGCAGGGAATTCAGATCGGCGCGGCGGGAGAAGTGAAACATGGCGGCCAGGCGGGCCTGCGGGCACTGGCTGTGCAGGGCCTGGATGTCAGCGACGATGCCGGCGTTGACCTCGGGCAGCTCCAGCAATATGGCGTCTGGCTGAGCGGCGACGCAGGCCCGCTGAAACCTGGTCCAGTCGTGGTCTTTTACCCGCACGCTGGCTGCGAGACCTGCCGCGCTGATGGCCGCCGGGAGCATATCGCCGAATACCGCGGCGCGGGACGGCACTGAGAGATCTGCCGTGGGTCGGGTGTCCGTGGCCAGGCGGGCGTCCAGGTCAGCATCCGTCAAGCTTGCGAGGTCGCTGATGCGATGGTCCTGGTCGACCAGCCGCTTCAGGCGTGTCAGGCGCTCCACGTCGGCCGCGGAGTAGACCCGATGGCCACCGGGGGAACGAGCGACCCGGATCGCGCCATAGCGCTCCTCCCACAGTCTCAGCGTATGGGCTGGCAGGCCGGTCAGGCGTACGACGGCCCTGATTCCGTAACCGCCTGTTTTTTCGTCCATTTTCTCTTTCTGCCCCGTTGGCAACCGTATGAATACTGAGTATTGGTTATCTGAATCCGATCCCCGATACCAGTCGAATTCTAGTTCATACACACTTTGAGTCAATCTAAACAGGGTACTGGAGAGGGAATAAATCATGAATTCAATCACGAAAACTGTATTGGGAACCGCGGCCGCCACTGTGACTTTCGGTCTCTTCAGCACCCCGGCGACGGCGGAGGAAGCTGTATTCAAGCTGCAGACCACGGACCGTGCCATGTACGGCACTCGCCAGGTTGACGACGGGCAGTTTGGCGCTGGCGCCGACCGACTGGAACACATGTTGAGCCTCGCCGGCTCGTCGCGCAGCCTCCGCCAGCCTGCACTCAATGATCTGTGCGTGGCTTACACCATGCTGCGGGATTTCGAAGCGGCGGAGACACGCTGTAATGAAAGCGTTGAAAACGGTCGCTCCACGGGGCTGGCCCTGAATAACCGCGGTGTCATGCGGATCGCCACCGGTGATTACGACGGCGGGGTACAAGACTTCGCGGCTGCGCTTGAAGAGGGTGGCGCGCGCACTGCCGCTTCTGCAAATTTGCTGCGCGCGCAGCAGCGCGTTGCGGAACTCCGTGCCGATGACAGCCGCGAGCGGACTGCTGACGCTAACGAGGCGTCGGACGCCGACGGCATCGACGGCTAGCTACAGAACTATCCCCCGACCCCTGCCTCGACCCGCCCTGCGCGGGTCTTTTTTTGTCTGGCTGAAGCGGGCCGTTATCATGCGCTGCCATGAAATTGCCGCACTCCGCCGCTGTCGTCGCGCTGCTCCTGGCAGCTGTTGCCTGTCAGTCCGCGTTTACCGCGCCGCCGGCTGCGGAGTCGCTGCCACTGACGGCCATATCCGCAAATGAGCTGCGCGACCTGTTGAACCGCCATGACGGTGAGGTCGTGTTGCTCAATTTCTGGGCCACCTGGTGTCGGCCCTGCCTGAAGGAGATCCCTGCGCTGCGGACGCTCGCCGATCGCTATGCTTCATCCGGCTTCGTTCTGGTTCCTGTCTCCCTCGACGAACCGGAAACCGCACCTGCCGTTGTTCCGCCATTCCTGACGCGCTGGTTTCCCGGTTTTCGCTCGTGGCTCAGCGCCGAGCCGGAGATGGATACCATCGTCAGCGTCGTCGACCCGGCGTGGAACGAAGTGCTGCCCACTTCCTACATCATTGGGCGCAGCGGTGAGGTCATGCTCCGGCTGCAGGGTGGCAAGTCCACTGATGAATTCGATGCCGCTATCAACGCGGCCCTGCAGCCCTGAGCGACTGAGTCCCTCTTGTTCCCGCTTCGCGACGACAATCCCCACTTCCTGACGCCGTATGTCACCTATGGCCTGATCATCGCCAACGTGCTCGTCTGGCTGCTGGTGCAGGGTCTTGGGTTCGAGCCGTCGCTACCTCGGTCGGTGTGCCTGCTGGGCCTGATACCCGGCGAACTCACCGGCGCGGCTCCCGCCGGCAGCAGTTTTCCCATCGGCCCGCTGACCGTTTGTGTCATAGGGCCCGATAGCGCGTGGCCAAATTTGTTGACGTACATGTTTCTGCACGGCAGCTGGCTTCACATCGTATTTAACATGTGGTTCCTGTGGATCTTCGGCAACAATGTCGAAGACTCGATGGGCCACTGGCGCTTCGCAGTTTTTTATCTGCTGTGCGGTGTGCTGGCAGCCGCGGCGCAGGTCGTCAGCGCCACCGATTCCATCTCGCCCATCGTTGGCGCGTCTGGCGCCATCGGCGGCGTAATGGGTGCCTACATAGTTCTGTATCCACGCGTGAACGTGCACCTGCTGATACTGGCCGGCTTCATCGTGACGACCTTCGCTGTGCCGGCCATCTGGATGCTGGGCTACTGGTTCCTGCTGCAGTTGATCAGTGGCGTGGTGGCGGACAGCGCGACCGGGGGCGTGGCATTCTGGGCCCATGCCGGCGGCTTTATCGCCGGTGTCGGACTGATACTGCTGTTTCGCAAGCCGGAGCTGGTGGCCCGTCACCCGTATCATGGCTGGAAACCCCGGGCCGGGGTGCCGCGCAGCTGGCGGCGTATTCACTGACGGGGAAGCCATTGGCTGTACAACAGAGTCCCGCACCGGCTGACGGCCTGCGCAGTGGCGGGCGACTGACCGTCGACCTCGATGCGCTGGCCGCCAACTTTTCTGCACTGGCAGCGCTGGCCGCGCCCGCGCGTTGCGCGGCCGTGGTCAAGGCCAACGCCTACGGGCTGGGTATGGCGGCGGTGGCGCGGCGCCTGGCCGGGGCAGCTTGCGACTGTTTTTTCGTCGCCACCCTCGCCGAGGCACTGGAGCTGCGGGCAACCCTGCCCGGCGCCGACATCTATGTCTTCGAGGGACCGTGGCCTGGCGAGGAACACATGTTTGTCACCGCACGACTGCGTCCGGTCATCAATACGCTGGCGCAGTTCGAGCAGTGGGCCAGCCTGCCGGCGCCGGCGCCCTGCGCGTTGCACGTGGATACCGGTATGTCGCGGCTCGGACTCAGTTCGGCCGACGTGCAGCAACTGGCGGCGCGAGGCCCGGGGGCCGTCAGCATCGACTACCTGCTGACCCACCTCGCGTGCGCTGACGAAGCGGACCATGAGCTCACGCCCGCGCAGCTCGCGCGCTTCGATGAACTGCGAGGGCTTTTCCCGGGCGTGGCAACCAGTGTCGGCAACACGGCGGGCATCGCGCTGGGCCGGAGCACGCGGGGTGACCTGGTGCGCGCGGGCATCGGTCTTTACGGCGGCAATCCGGCCTGCCTGGTGCCCAATCCCTTTCGCACGGTGGCGACGCTGGAAGGGCGGGTGCTGCAGGTGCGTGAAGTGCCCGCGGGTGCGACGGTGGGCTATGGCGCCGAATTCCGGGTCCGGGATGCCGCGCAACTGGCAACGCTGGGGCTGGGTTACGCCGATGGCTATCCTCGCAGCCTGGGCAATCGCGGTTATGCGCTGGTGGAGGGCCACCGGGTGCCCGTGGTCGGGCGCGTGTCCATGGATTCCGTCGTTATCGACGTAACCACGCTGCCGAAGGGCGCCATCCAGACCGGGCACCTCGTGCAGCTGCTCGGGGCCGACGTGAATCTCGACGACATTGCCAGGCTGGCCGGCACCATCAGCTATGAGATCCTGACGCACCTCGGGCCGCGCCTGGAACGCCGGTATCTCGGCGCAAACTGACGCTCGGGGCCGCTGGCTGCGGGCAGGGAAATGGTCGGGGTGACTGGATTCGAACCAACGACCTCGTCGTCCCGAACGACGCGCTCTACCAAGCTGAGCTACACCCCGATTGTCACTGGGAACCCCGGTGGGAGCCGGGGCCGCCTTTATACGCGGCAGTCCGGGGCATCGCAAGCCCGGCCGTCAGTAGCGCCTTTCTACCGCGAATCTGGCCAGCTGTAACAGCGCCGTCTTGCAGCTGGAGTCCGGTACCCGGTCCAGGGCCGCTATGGCGCGTGCGGACGCTTCGTGGGCACGTTGCATCGTGTAGGCGAGGGCGCCGCTGCGATTCACCGCCGCGATGATGGGGTCGATGTCGTCGCGTTCACCATTTTCAATCGCGCGCCGAATCACGACCTGTTCCCTTGCCGAACCTCGTTGCAACGCGTGAATCAGTGGCAGGGTCGGTTTGCCTTCGGCCAGATCGTCGCCGATGTTCTTGCCGAGCTGTTCGCGCGTGGCGTCGTAGTCGAGCGTGTCGTCCACCAGCTGAAACGCGGTGCCGAGTTCACGGCCATAGGTGATGAACGCGTCTTCCACGGCGCGCGACTGCGCCGCCAGAATGGCGCCGATCAGTACGGCCGCCTCGAAGAGCTTGGCGGTCTTTCGGTAGATGACTTCGAGATACTGCGCCTCGGTCGTGTCCGGATCATTGCAGTTCATTAACTGCAGCACTTCTCCTTCGGCAATCGTGTTGGTCGCATCAGCCAGTACATCCATGATGCGCATCTGGCCGATCTCTACCATCATCTGGAAAGAACGCGAATAGAGGAAATCGCCCACCAGCACGCTCGCTTCGTTACCGAACACGCTGTTCGCCGTGTCCTGCCCGCGGCGGAGGTTGGAGTTGTCCACAACGTCATCGTGCAACAGCGTGGCGGTGTGAATGAATTCAACGATGGCCGCCGCCGTGATGTGTTTGTCGCCGGTGTAGCCACAGGCGCGTGCCGACAGCAGCACGAGCAGCGGGCGCAGGCGCTTGCCGCCGCTGCCGATAATGTATTGCGCCACACTGTTGACCAATGCAACGTCGCTGGCCAGTTGCCGGCGAATTTCCCGGTTTACGGCCGGCCAGTCGTCGTCGAGCTGGCCTCGAATTGCCTCGAGGTCAAAGGCTTCGGAACCGGTTTGGAGAAGATGCATCGCGGAGGAATAATGCCCTGCATGGCAGGATCAACACAAATGCCGGGGTCCGGAACGTTGGCCGGGCCCAGCGTGGCGCGGTCGCAGACCGTATGCAACATACAATGACACGCGTGGACATGGGTTTGAGATTTCTCGGCGTCGGCGGCTCTGCGGGCATGGACCTGGGTTCTGCATCGGCCGTCCTGGAAATTGACGGCGAGCCGGCCTTGTTGATCGACTGTGGGCAGGAGACGCCGCAGCGTTTCCTCGACACCTATGGGCGCTTGCCGCCGGCGGTGTTCATCACCCACGCCCACATGGATCACGTCAGTGGCCTCGAGCCACTGTTTTTCTCTGCCTGGTTCGACGACACCACGGCTGAGCCCGTCCAGCTGTTCGTGCCGGTCGAGGTCGTGCCGCTGGTGCAGCAGCGCGTCGTAATCGAACGCTCGCCCCTGGCCGAAGGTGGGGTGAATTTCTGGGATGCATTTCACCTGGTGCCGGTGGCGCAGGGCTTCTGGTGGCGCAAGCACTGGTTCGACGTCTTGCCGGTCCGGCATCATCGGCCCGGTTTCGCCTTCGGCTTGCGACTGGAAGATCGCTTCTTCTACACGGGCGACACCCGGCCCATCCCGGAGCTGCTCGCGGCCCACGCTGGCGGCAACGAACTCGTGTTTCACGATTGCCGGCCGGACGGTAACCCCAGCCACAGTGGCTGGGACGATCTGCAGCGGGAGTACCCGCCCGAACTACTGGCCCGGATCCGCGTATACCACTACGGCACGGCGGCCGATGCAGCGCGGATGCGGGCCCTGGGCGCAGATATCGTGGTGGCGGGGGAGGCCTGCGCCGTCGGACCGGGCCCCGGTTGACGCCGCGGCCTGCCGCGGCCTGACCCGTTGCCAGGGTCCCGGTCAGCCGTCTACGGGGCGACCTAAGCCGTTGATTGATAGTCGAAGAACCAGTATTATCCCGCGTCCTTTCAGCCCCGAACCGACGGGGCCAATCCGGAGATTGAAGATGTACGCCGTGTTTCGGACGGGTGGCAAGCAATACCGCGCCAGCGCGGGCGATACCCTCAAAGTGGAGAAACTCGAAGCCGACGAGGGCGCGAGTATCCAGTTCGAAGAAGTGCTGATGGTGGGCGAGGGCGACTCGGTCACGGTGGGCACGCCGCTGGTGGCGGGCGGCAAGGTGGCCGCGAAAGTGCTGAGCCAGGACCGGCACCGCAAGGTCGAAGTCGTGAAATTTCACCGGCGGCAGAACTACAAGCGCAACAAGGGCCACCGACAGCACTACACGCTTATCGAAATTACCGACGTCAGCGGCGGCCAGGCCTGACCGCGGCCAGGAGACAGACATGGCACACAAAAAAGCAGGCGGCAGTTCCCGCAACGGTCGCGATTCGGAGTCCAAGCGCCTCGGCGTGAAGAAATTCGGCGGCGAGGCTGTGCGCGCCGGCAATATCCTGGTGCGCCAGCGTGGCACGCTGTACCAGGCCGGTGAGAACGTCGGCGTAGGCCGCGACCACACCTTGTTTGCGACGTCTGATGGCCGCGTGAAGTTTCGCAAGCGTGGGCCGAAGCAGCGCACCTGCGTGAGCGTGGAGCCACCTAACGCCTGAGTCCTACTGCGACAGTGAACATGACCAGCCCCGCTTCAGCGGGGCTTTTTATTGTCGGGCCGGGGGACAGCGGGCAACATGGCTGGCTATGAAATTCGTCGACGAAGCAAAGATCCACGTGGTCGCCGGTGACGGCGGCGCGGGCTGTGTCAGCTTCCGGCGCGAGAAGTACATTCCGCGCGGCGGGCCCGACGGTGGCGATGGGGGCCACGGGGCCAGTATCTGGCTGGTTGCGGACGAAGGTATCAATACCCTGGCTGACTTTCGCGTTCAGCGGCGCTTCCGCGCCCCCAACGGCCAGCCGGGGGCCGGGAAGAACCGCACCGGGGCCGGCGGCGACGACATCGAGATTCCGGTGCCGGCCGGCACGCTGGCTTATGCCGATGACACCGGCGAACTGATCGGTGACCTGACGGCACACGGTCAGCGGCTGCTGGTGGCAGCCGGTGGCGAAGGCGGGCGTGGCAATACGCGTTTCAAGAGCAGCGTGAACCGCGCTCCGCGCCAGTCGACACCCGGCAGCCCGGGCGAACGCCGTGTGCTGCGCCTGGAATTGAGCTTGCTGGCCGATGTGGGGCTGCTCGGCTTGCCGAATGCCGGCAAATCGACACTGATTCGGGCGGTTTCGGCCGCGCGGCCAAAGGTGGCGGATTATCCCTTTACTACGCTGCACCCGCACCTGGGCGTGGTGGCCGTCGAAGCGCACCGGAGCTTCGTGATGGCCGATATTCCCGGCCTGATCGAAGGCGCGGCCGGCGGCGCGGGCCTCGGGATCCGCTTCCTGAAACACCTGGCGCGCACGCGGTTACTGCTGCACATCGTGGACCTGGCGCCCGCTGTCGAAGGGGCTGATCCGGCGGCCGATGCCAGGGCCATCCTGGCGGAACTCAAGGAGTTCGATTCGGTCCTCGCCGAGCGTGAACGCTGGCTGGTCCTGAACAAATGCGATTTGCTGACAGCTGCAGAGGCCGAGTCGCGAGCCGCAACGCTCGTGAACCAGCTGAACTGGAGTGGCCCCACCTATCGCATCAGTGCTGCGACGGGCGCCGGCACGCGGCAACTGGCGATGGATCTGATGCGGCGGCTGGAAGCGCTGGCCGCGGAAGAGGAGCCTGCGGCCTAAGCCTGCAGGTTGCGCACGGCGCGATTCAGACGGCTCTTGTGGCGGGCCGCCTTATTACGGTGGATCAGGCCCTTGCTGGCCGACGCATCAATTTCCGGCACCGCTTCGCGATAGCATGCCGCGGCCTTTTCTGCGTCGCCTGCCTGCACGGCAGTGATCACCTTCTTGATGGCCGTGCGCATGCGCGAACGCAGGGGCGCGTTGTGCTGCCGCCGCTTCTCGCCCTGTTTGGCGCGCTTGATCGCTGACTTGATATTCGCCACTGGTCGTTCCTGTAGGGGTTTAACGCCCGCCGGCGGCGAGCGTGAAGGCCGCGTATTGTTCCGTCTGCCCCCGGCAATGTCAACAGGCAGGCGGCGGCAAGCCGTTGATTTTCGGCGCTAACCGGCGGGGGCAGCGGGCGAAGCCTGCTAGACTCCCGCTGCATGTCGGCGCCCGAGACACGGCCCGCGCCTCCGGCGCCCGGGCTCCTGAAATCCACCTCCGTCGTGAGCCTGATGACCCTGCTGTCGCGGGTCCTGGGGCTGGTGCGCGATGTCGTATTCGCGCGTTTCTTCGGCGCCGGGATGGTGATGGATGCGTTCTTCGTGGCGTTCAAGATTCCAAACATCTTCCGGCGGTTTTTTGCCGAGGGTGCGTTCTCTCAGGCATTCGTGCCGGTGTTTGCGGAAGTCGACGAGCAGGGTAGCCGCGACGAGGTCAGGGAACTGATCGATCGGACCGCCGGGACCCTCGGCATTGTGCTGTTCATATTTACCGCCGTCGGTGTGCTCGCCGCGCCTGCGCTGATCGCGGTTTTTGCGCCGGGTTTCCTGGGCGATACCGACAACGGCCGCTATGACCTGGCGGTGGGGATGTTGCGGTTGACCTTCCCCTACTTGTTATTCATCTCCCTCACCGCGCTGGCCGGGGCAGTGCTCAATACCTACCGGCAGTTTGGTGTCCCGGCTTTCGCCCCGGTTCTGCTGAACGTCGTACTGATTGTGTTTGCTGCCGGGCTGGCACCCGGTGCGGCGCAGCCCGGCCTGGTGCTGGCCGCCGGCGTGTTCACGGCCGGCGCCGTGCAGCTCCTGTTCATGCTGCCCTTTCTGCTGCACATGCGGTTGCTGCCGCGGCCGAAGTGGGGCTGGAATCATCCGCGCGTGCGGCGCGTGATAACGCTGATGGCGCCGGTGATTTTTGGCGCCTCGGTAGCGCAGATCAATATTCTGTTCGACACGTTGATTGCATCGTTTCTCGTCACCGGCAGCATCAGCTGGCTGTACTACTCCGATCGGCTGATGGAGTTTCCTCTTGGTGTATTTGGCATTGCGCTGGCCACCGTAATTCTGCCAAACCTGTCCCGTCAGCACGCCGCCGAATCGCCCGCCGCCTTTGCTGCCACGGTGGACTGGGCGCTGCGGCTGGTGGTTGTGATTGCATTGCCGGCAGCCGCCGGGCTCGCAGTTCTCGCCGGCCCGATCCTGACTACCATCTTTGCGGGTGGCCAGTTCGGCGCGGCCGATGTGCAGAATTCGACCCTGAGCCTGGTGGCGTACGCTGTTGGCCTGCCGGGCTTCATCCTGGTGAAGGTACTAGCACCCGGCTATTTTGCCCGCCAGGACACCCGCACCCCGGTGCGCATCGGCGTGATTGCACTGGTCGTCAACATGTTCCTGAACGTGTTGATTGTGGTGCCGTGGGTGCAGGCGGGTCTGCCAGGGCCCCATGCCGGCCTTGCACTGGCCACGACGCTGGCGGCCTTCCTGAACGCGGGGCTGCTGTGGCGGGGGCTGCGGCGCGACGGTGTGGTCCGGCCCCGGCCCGGGTGGCGTCGCTTGCTGCTGCAGGTCGTTCTGGCCAGCGCAGTCATGCTGGCCCTGCTGGGCTATTTCACGGCGCCCGTCAGCGTCTGGCTGGAGGCCGGGCTCTGGCAGCGGGTGGCCTGGCTCAGCGTCACCGTCGCCGGTGGCTTGGCCGTTTATGTCGGCGCGCTGGTCGCCACCGGCCTGCGTCCGGGGGACCTGCGGATGACAAGCCCTGACGCCTCTTTATAATCCCGAGGTCCCGCGGTGGTGCCGGGCGACCGATTCCCGGCAGCAAAGCCTGCCCAGGCCGGTCTGGCCCGTGCCGCGTTCGCGGGAAAACGGCAGTTTTTGTACTTTCTCATTGTTTAACGCGGCATTGGCCGACCGAGTCTCATGCGTTTGATCCGCAGACCGCGGCCAGGCGGCCCCGCATTGCCCGACGGATGTGTCGCAACTATCGGCACCTTTGACGGTGTGCACCTGGGTCACCAGCGGATTTTCGACCGCGTACTCAGTGTTGCGCGGGAGCGGAATCTGCCCGCCCTGGCCTTTTCCTTCGAACCTACACCCGGCGAGTTCTTCAGCCGCGGCATCCCGCCGGCCCGATTGACGCGCTTTCGTGAGAAGTTCGCGGTCCTCGACAGCCTCGGGATGGACTTTCTGTTCTGTCCGCCTTTCGACGCGCGAATGGAGGCCATGGAGCCGGAGGCATTTATCGACAAGCTGCTGGTATCGTTGCTCCGGGTGCAGCACCTCGTGGTGGGTGACGACTTCAGGTTTGCCCGGCAGCGGCGGGGCGGTTTCGAAGACCTGCGTGCGGCGGGCGAGCGCCAGGGTTTTGCCGTCGAGCGCTTTGGCAGCGTGACGGTCGACGGGCAGCGCGTGTCGAGCACCGAAATCCGTCGTGCCCTGCAGGCGGGCGAACTCGACCTGGCGCGGCGCTTGCTGGGCCGTTATTACGAGATGGCGGGGCGTGTGGTGGGCGGCAAGCGGTTGGGGACGGAGCTGGGCTTTCCCACTGCCAACGTGCGGCTGAAGCGGCGCAGTTCCCCCCTGAGCGGCATTTTCGCCGTCCGCGTGACCGGCCTTCCGGAAGGCCTGCTGGACGGGGTTGCCAGCCTGGGCGTCCGCCCCACGGTAGAAGGTGCCGGCGAGCCGCTGCTTGAGGTGCATCTGTTTGATTTTGACCGCGACATTTACGGCGACTACATCGGCGTTGACTTCATCGCTAAGCTACGTGATGAGCAGCGGTTCCCGGATCTCGAGACCATGACCGAGCAGATGCACCGTGATGCGGCGCGCGCGCGAGAATTATTGCAGACCGCCTGACAGGACTCACTGAGTTGACCGACTATAAAGACACCCTGAACCTGCCGCAGACTGCGTTTCCGATGCGCGCGAATCTTGCCCAGCGCGAGCCGCAGATGCTGGCCGACTGGCAGGCGCGGGATCTGTACGGTCAGATTCGCCGCGTGTCGGCCGGGCGCGAGCCCTTCGTGCTGCTGGATGGCCCACCCTATGCCAACGGCAAGATTCACCTTGGCCATGCCGTCAACAAGGTGTTGAAGGACGTCGTTGTCAAGTCACGCACGCTGGCCGGTTTCGACGCGCCCTATGTGCCGGGCTGGGACTGCCACGGTTTGCCCATTGAACTGCAGGTAGAAAAAAAGCACGGCAAGGTTGGCAGGAAACTCGATGCACAGGCCTTCCGCCGGGCGTGCCGGGACTACGCGCTGAAACAGGTCGACAGCCAGCGCGAAGACTTTATTCGCCTGGGCGTGCTCGGTGACTGGTCGAATCCCTACCTGACCCTGTCGCCGCAGTACGAGGCTGACCAGGTCCGCGGCTTTGCCCGGATTATCGAGCGCGGCCACCTGCAACGGGGTTACAAGCCCGTGCACTGGTGCCTGGACTGCGGCTCTGCGCTGGCCGAAGCGGAGGTGGAATATCGCGACAAGACGTCGGCGGCCATCGACGTGCAATTCGCGGTCGTCGACCCGCATGCCCTGGCTGAACGCCTGGGTATAGCCGCTGACGACGTGCCGGCAGGCGTCCCGATCTGGACGACCACCGCCTGGACACTGCCCGCGAACCACGCGGTGGCCCTGGGACCAGAGCTGGAGTACGGCCTGTACGAATTCGCGCTGCAGGGCTCCCGCCAGCGCCTGGTGCTGGCGAGCGAACTGGCGGCCAGCGCCCTGGACCGTTACGGCGCCGCCGACGTGCAGCAGCTGGCGGAATTCTCCGGGGCAACGCTGGCCGGCCTGATGCTGCAGCACCCGTTCTACGACCGCCAGGTGCCGTTGATCATCGGCGATTTCGTCACGCTGGAGGCGGGTACCGGCGCCGTGCACATTGCGCCCGGGCATGGCGAAGACGACTTTGCTGCCGGCTTGCAACACGACTTGCCGGTGGACAATCCAGTCGGCGGCGACGGCGTTTATCTCCCCGACACGCCGTTGTTCGGAGGTCAGCACATTCACAAAGCGGGTGACGAAATCCTGGCAAGGCTGGCGGCGGGTGGCCAGTTGTTGCATCGGGAGGCCTACCAGCACAGCTACCCGCACTGCTGGCGCCACCGCACCCCGCTGATCTTTCGTGCGACGCCGCAATGGTTCGTCAGCCTGGATCAGCACGGCCTGCGCGAAGCTGCGCTGGGGGCAATCAAGAATGTGCGCTGGCTGCCGGACTGGGGCCAGCAGCGCATCGAGGCTATGGTGGCCGGCCGCCCGGACTGGTGTATTTCCCGGCAGCGAACCTGGGGCGTGCCGCTGCCGCTGTTCGTGCATCGGCAGACCGGCGACATTCATCCCGACACGCCAGCGCTGCTGGAGGCGATTGCCCAGCGCATCGAGGTGAGCGGACTCGAGGCCTGGTTCGACCTCGACCCGGAGGAATTGCTGGGCGCCCAAGGGGCAGACTACGACGCGGTGCAGGACACGATGGACGTGTGGATGGACTCGGGCATGGCCCACCACTGTGTGGGTGCCAGCCACCCGGAGCTGGCGAGCCCGGTGGACCTGTACCTCGACTGTGGATCGCCGGCACCGACTACCGCAACGAAATGAGCGTGTCCGACGAGATACTGAAACGGGTGTCGGACTCCTACCGGCGCATGCGCAACACCGCGCGCTTTTTGCTCGGCAACCTGCACGGCTTCGAGCCGTCCAGCAGCCTGTTGCCGACCGACCAGCTGGTAGACCTCGATCGCTGGGCGCTTGGTCGCGCCGGCGAATTGCAGGCCGAGGTTCTTCACGCCTACCAGGACTACGAGTTCCACCGCGTTTACCAGCTGCTGCACAACTTTTGTGTGGTGGACATGGGCAGCTTCTATCTCGACGTGATCAAGGACCGCCTTTACACGACAGGTGCCGACAGCCAGCCTCGTCGCTCGGCGCAAACGGCCATGTATCACATCGCCGAGGCCATGGTCCGGTGGCTCGCGCCGATCCTGAGTTTTACCGCTGAAGAAATCTGGCAGGCCCTGCCCGGTCAGCGCGCGGACTCCGTGTTGCTGAGCACCTGGTACGAGCTGCCCGCTGCGGGTGAACTGCAGGTGGACTGGGAGCAGCTGATTGCCGTGCGCGAACCCGTCGCCCAGGCCCTCGAAAGCCTGAGGGCAGCCGGCGACATTGGTTCCGGGCTCGAGGCGGCAGTAACAGTCTATGCCGACGGTGACCGGTTGGCGGCGCTGCAGTCTGTCGACGATGAACTGCGCTTTGCGTTGCTGACTTCTGCGGCAAAGGTTTTGCCGCTGGCCGAAGTTCCCGCCGATGCCAGCGTGGCCGACGACGGCTGCGCCGTGCTTGTCGCTGCCTCGACTGATCCCAAGTGCACGCGCTGCTGGCACCGGCGCCCGGATGTGGGCAGCGTCAGCGGCCACCCGGAAATTTGTGCGCGCTGCGCCGCCAATCTGACCGACACAGGGGAGAGTCGCCGCTTTGCCTGATAATCCCGAAGACACGACAAAAACTACGCTGAATCCGGTAGCGGTTCCGGCTAGCGGCTGGCGCTCGATGTGGTGGATTGCGCTCGCGCTGCTGCTGGTGCTGTTCGATCAGTTGACCAAGCAGGCCGTCATCGAAAACTTTACGGAGTATCAGCGCCAGAACGTGCTGCCGTTTTTCGACCTGGTGCGTTTGCACAACACGGGTGCGGCCTTCAGTTTCCTGGCCGGAGAGGGTGGTTGGCAGAACCAGCTGTTCATGGCCATTGCCGGCGCCGTGAGCCTGGGTCTCGTGTGGTGGCTGGCCGTGCTGCCGCGCCGGGGCAAAGTGGTGCTGGCTCTGGGTCTCGCACTGATCCTGGGTGGCGCCCTTGGAAACCTGATTGACCGTTTGCTGTACGGCTACGTCGTGGATTTTTTGCTGTTCTACTGGCGAGACTGGTCCTATCCCGCCTTCAACATAGCCGACTCGGCGATTACCTGCGGGGCAGTTCTCGTCCTGTTCGATGGGCTCGATGCGCA
>CAMYJV010000019.1:21132-35778 GCA_947258805.1 uncultured Gammaproteobacteria bacterium
GCGCCCCCGCCGTCGGCTGCCGTGCGCTGCCCCTGCTCATTCAGGGTAAACGACTGGCAGTCGACGTCGTCGGCCTGGCGTTCGCCAGCATCGACGGTGGCCGTAATCGTGTAACCGATGGCGGGCCCGCCGGGATTCGCGATGGCGAGGCCGTAATAACCTCGCTCGGTGCCGTCGAAACCCAGACCGGCCGGCGGCGCCGCCGCGCGTTCACCGTCTGTGGCGTACTGGCCGTTGGCGATGAAGAAGCGCTCCTGGGCGGCCGCCATGCGCAGCAGCGCAGTGGTGGCATCGGCGCGGTTCGCCCGCATCACGTACTGGCGGTAGCCGGGTACGCCGAAGCCCATCACGATTGCCAGGATCACCATCACGACCATCAGTTCGATGAGGGTGACGCCATACATCATCTTACGCATCAGACCGCTCCTATTGCGTCTCGTCCTGCGACCAGTAGGTGCGATTCGTCCGCTCGTCGAAGCCAGGGTCTATACACTCGGCACCGATGCAGAGGATGGGATCGCCTTCCTTGTCTTCCGGGAAGAAGAATACTGCATCCGGGGCAATGCCACCCTGTTTCAGCTGCTTGAAGCGATCGTCTTCCTCTGGCGGCTCGTCCGGCGGATAGGGGTTGTCAATCGGTGGTACCGGTGAGCCATCCGTGATGTTCACGCGATACAAGCGGTTCGTGCCCTTGCTGGCTTCACAGGCAGAGGTGCCGCCCGGCGAGAACGAGGTGAAGAATATCTCGCCGTCGAAGCTGAAGGACTCCGTCAGCACCTTCTCGCCACCGCTTTCCACCATCCGCAGGCGCCAGCCCGGGTCCGTGGGCAGCATCGTGGGCGCAGTGTCGTTGGTAATGTCCAGCAGGTTGTCACGGTTTACCGGCTCCTCGTAGTCATCCGTTTCTACCACATTGAAGATGTTGAAGTCGCGGACGGCGAAGAACTCGTCTTGAGTCGCCGAGGCCAAGGGGCGAGCGCGGTGACCGGAGCCGATGTTGATCGACAGGTAAGACTCACCGGGCTCGTCGGACAGCACCGCGACCACGTCCGGCGACGCATAGAAGCGCCGAATTTCGGACGCCGGGGGCGGCGACGGCAGATCGGCTGCGCCCAGTGTGGCCAGCATGCCGCCTTCCACAAGCTCGGCAGGACCGTTGCCATTGATGATGTCGAAGCGCCAGACGCGGCCGCCCATGTCTCCCACATACATCCGGTCAGGGATGTCGTCGCCGGTCAGGTCAACGACCTTCACAGGCGCCGGGATCGAATGCCGCATGCTGTCCAGCTGCAGATCATGACTGCGCGTTGCGTCGGACGGTCCGGCACTCCAGATGAGCTGGCCGGTTTCCAGGTTGACCATGTAGATTGCGTTGCCGGCATTGTCTTCCTGGTACGAGGAGCTGTCCTGGCCGTCGTCGTAGCCGCCGCCGAAGATGGCGACGTGAGTCTTGACGCCGCTCACGTTCAGCGTATCCAGGTGCGGTCGTGACCACGTCTGGCCCATGTCCTCGAAGCCTGGGGTGTTGCTGTCGATTTCCCAGGCCAGCTTGGGCTGGTTCGGATTAGTGACGTCCATCGCAAAGAGCGAATCACCACCGCGACGCATGCCGAATACGATGTAGACCTTCTCTTGGGGATTGATGCCCGGCTGGCGGTCATTGTTGGTGATGTAAGCTGCGATCTCGCCATCCAGGCCGTAGCTCCGCTGGGGTACAATTTCATCACTGTAGAGATCGTACAGACGGCCCAGCAGGCGATCGGGGATAAAGGCCCAGCGCTCACTGCCGTCCTCCGGGTTGATGGCGTGCAGGTAGCCGTCGTTGGTCGAGATGTAAATCGTCGCATCCAGCGTCCCGAGTGCCGGGTCGCCACCGTAGGAGATGGTCACCGGGCGCACGTGGAGCGGGTCGCCCATCATGTTCCGGTCATCCGCGAAGTTGTCGTCATCGTCCTGGTCCAGCAAGTCCTTGCCGCGGGCCCACAGGATCACGTTATCGCGTTCGATGCCCGGGCTGCCAAGCACCGCAGAGGTGATAACTGCATTATCGACACTGACTTCGTTGCCTGCCGATGTCAGCATGCCTCCAGCCAGGTTGGTATACAGGTTGCGGCTCGCGTAGGCCGGCTGCTCGTGAGCAGCGCCGCCCACGCCGACGTTGTTGCCGTCCTGTTCGTCGGACCAGTAGCTGAACGAATCCTTGGAGAAGAAGCCGGTCTGCGGATCCACGGCGGGTGCGCCGTCCTGGCCTACCAGTTGCCCGTTGACCAGGCGATATTTCTTCAGGTTGCCCGGCCAGTGCACACGGTTCGACGGTTCGAATACCGACACGAACACGTCGTCGAGGTTCCGGGTCCGGTTAAATGCGTTCACCGGTACCGACGGTGCCGTGAACGTGGTCGCATCGTCGAGTATCGACTGCACGATTTGTGTCAGGACCGTCGTCAGGCTGGCAGTATCGTCTGCCAGGCGGTATTCACCGCCGCCGCGCTCGGCCGTGGACTTCAGAATCGGCAGGTCGACGGCAAAACCGATGGTGTAGGTCGTGACGTTCTGTTCACCCGGAAGGTCGGGGTCCAGGTCGTAATTGAACAGATAGTCCGCCATGTCATCCAGGCATCGACCGTGTCCCGTGCCGTCGCAACTGCCGACGGTGGTCGAGAAGCCAGGCAGGGCCTGAATCTCGCTGTTCGCATCTGTATCGCGGGTAGGCGCACCGTCGGTTAGCATCACCGCGTAGTTTTTCTGGCACTGGAAATTTCCCGGGGCGTTGTAAGTCGTGGAACTGGCAAGCCCTCCGACCCGCGATTCCGGCACGCTGTAGACGTTCGGGCCGTTGTTGCCCATGTCGACAGCGCGACCCGCAAAGTACTGGCCGGCCTCGTAAAGGGTTTCCGACAGCGGCGTCCAGCCATCTGCGGGCAGGCCGTCGATGACGTCCTTCATGCTCTCGCGAGCCGCATCGACGTCGTTCATCGCGTAGACAACGGGCCCGCCGCTCTGGCTGGCGTACTGGTTTCGGTTGAAGCGCATCAGGCCGACGTTCACGCCGCTGATGTTGTCAAGCAGCTGCTTGGTCACGTCCTTGATGACCGCAATACGCGTCGTTTCGACGGTGCCGCCCGTACTGTTCCAGTTCAGCCAGTTGCCGTCGTAGATCGTGTAGGTCGTGCCGTAGTTGACCTTGTCGTCGTCGTCGTTGGCCCACGGACCTTCGTCACCGTCCACGGCCCACGGATCGCTGCCGCCGGAAAATTCGCCGTGCACGCCCTGGTCGGTGGCGCATTCGTGCCTGCGGTTCTTGCGATTACCCGCCAGGTTCACCCAGCGGTCAACATAGCCGCGCCAGGCCTTGAAGCCGTCCTGGTACTGGCCAACGCCGGCCAGGTCGTCAAAAGACGCTTCGCAGTAATTCTTGCCTTTCCAGAAGTAGTTATCACTGCTGCAGTCTGGGGTAGCGCCCGACGTGGTCCAGTAAATGGCGCCTGTCTCGTAGCAGCCGTCAAAGTCTTCGTTCGGGTTCCATGCCACCTGGGTGATGACTTTGTTAGTCATACTGCCCGAGGTGTCCATGATGAACATGATGTTGGGCTGGGCACCGGTGACCACAGGGTCAAACGCGGCGACAAACAATTCCGTGTCGTCCGCGTGAGCGCTGGTGCCCACCATCAGGGGTACCAGCATTCCAGCGACAAACAGGCCAAATCTATTGCGTCCTTGCTTCATGGCTCTATCCTTGCTCGCGCACTTTCTTTAGTCCCAAACGGACAAAATGATTCGATTTACGTCCCCGGAGTCTGTCGAGTAGGCGACATACAGGGCACCGCTTCTGGCTGCCTGGGCCGCATCGCGCAATTCGCGCAGTGACACCGCTGGGCCGTTGCTGCCAAGTCGATATACGGTCTGGCTGGTAACCCGGCGCAACACCGGCGCGCAGTCAGCACAGGCGCGGACTACCAGGTTGCCGCCGGTGTAGGCCGGCAACTGCACCTGGCTCAGGCCCAGCTCGTAGGTGTCTTCGAAGCTATCCAGGGCGGCGTAGGCCACGCTGCTGAAGGTCAGCGAGATGGCTACCAATAAGAATGAAGTCTTTCGCAACATGACTCTCTACCTCTGTTACAAGCCGTCAGGTCCGCGGACGAACAGGCCCTGTTCATTCCAGGACCGGGCCTGGGACTGGGCGGTGCCTACGGAGTGGTTGACGTAGTGATACTGGCGGATCTTGCCGATGCTTGACCCACCGCTAATGTCTGGTATGTCGCCCTGAAAGCAGAGCCGGACAGCCACGGCGCCGCCCATGGCCGGCACCGGGATCGGCGCGGCGAAAGCCGGACACACGCCCGGGTTCAGTGGCGGTGGCACCGGTGTGCCATTGTTCAGCGCGGTGATCACGGTATCGAGACCCGTTTCCGCCAGCTGAAAGGCGTTCTCGGCGAACTGGTCGTTACCGGCCATGTTGAGCTCCAGGCTGGCCGTGCTCATCGTAGACACACCGAGCACGGTCATCACCAGCAGCAATATCAGGCCAATGACCAGTATCGCGCCTTGCTCGCGGCGGGGATTTTGCATTTGTTTCTTCACGGCGCTACCGGTTGTTCCTGAGGTGAATGGTCTTGGTGATCTGCTGCCGGCGAACGTTGGTCGGATAGGCAGCGCCACCCAGTGCAATGGGCCCGAGGTCGCCGTCCGGCGGCGTGTACACGCCTATGTCCGTCAGCCCAACCTCGGTCTGCTCGGTGCGCATCAGCACCCACAGACGCACGGCCACGATCTCTGCATTGGGCAGGAAGCCCACCGCGCCGGGCGTAATGATCGGGTGGTCGCCATCGACATAGCGCGTGATCGAAAACACGTTGTTAAGGTCGGGCCCGTTCTCGTCTACGCCGAACTGCACTTGCAGGTTTTCGACCCCCGCAATCATTTCTTCATCCACGAGGTTGCCGGCCCCGTCGAGGGTCCAGCGGCGCAGTGACGGCAGAGTCGGGTCCAGGTTGGAGCCGTTGTCTACGTAATACACGTTGACGACGAGGTCGTGGGTCTGGGCAAGCGGACCGTAGCCCGGTGGGTTCAGGCCGTTGTTGAAGAGGTCGCTCAAGCCGAGGTCGGAGCGGATCTGCAGCCGGCCCGCCGTCGGCACAGCCGGTTGCTGGCTGACATGGCGGACGATCAGCACGTCGGAATCGGCTCGCGGAGCATTGGCAGCGGGGCAGGGGACAACGGCGGCGTAACCAACGCTTTCGTCCACGGCCGTCACTTCCCGATTCAGTGTGGTGGCTAGCGCGGTGGCGTTTACACCCCCACAAGTCACCACGATTCCGCCCGGCACGTTGACCAGGGCAGGTTCGTTGTGCAGACCCCAGAACCGGGCCAGGCGAACATCCGGCTCAATCGTATCCAGCACGAAGCGCAGGTTTTCCTGCAGGCGCGCCTGCCCGTCGGAGGTGCGGTAGCTGGAACGGCTCTGCGTGAATACCGTGAGCGATCCCAAGGCCAGGAATAGCCCGATCAGCATCGCCACCATCAGTTCAATGAGCGTCAGGCCGTACTCGTGACGGCGCAAGATACGCAGGCTGCGGGTATTGAAGCGGTTCTTCATCGCAACTTCCTAGAAGGTGAAGCGCAGCTGGTAGGTGGCGTTGACCGGCTGGCCGGGCTCGGGCCATGCCAGCTGCACGTCGTACTGTGTCATCGGCGGGGCAATGACCGGGGTCGTCACCACATTCGCTGTTGCGCCCTGGGGCAGCCGGTTCTGCACGTCCTGCAGCCACCAGAACCAGTCTTCCGCAGCCAGCTGGGCAGGCGTGCAGGCGGCGGCGCCATTCACGCACGCGTTGTTCGCGCCGGGTCCGACGCCCGCATAGGAAGCCGGCACAGTGGGGTTGGCACGAATTCGGTCTGCCATGTCGGCGGCGAGGTTGACCGCGGTGGTGCGAGATACCGAGGCCTGGCCTGAGCGCAGGCCCTCGATGTACAGCGCAGCGACACCAAGCATGCCAACGGCAAGGACTACCATGGCTACGAGGGTTTCAATCAGCGTGAAACCGGACTGTTTTCTGAACTCTCTGTAAATTGTGCGTCGCATCGTCGTTACTCTCAGCAACCGCCTAACGGATTCTGGGCGCCCTGCACGAAGCCGATATCGCGGTACACCTGGGGCCGGCCCGTCGGCGTGATCTGGATCCATCGGCCGGCGGCAACGTCACCGCCAGTGTTGTGATTGCCGCGGTCGTCGCACAGCTGAACGTTCACGACCGGGTTGGCAAATCCGGCCGCCGCGCGGGGGAAGCCGGTGGGGCCAAAACTGAAATACTCGGCGCCACCGGCATCGGTGGTTACCAGCGGTGCAATGGCGCCAGGGAACGGTCCGCGCACGCGCAGGACGAGGTCAAAGCCATCCACGGCCATGTTGGGCGCTCCGCAGGGATTCGCCGCGCTGCAGTCCACGAACACGATGTGACCGTTGCTGAGCTGCCCGACGGCGCTGCACGTGGGGTTGGGGGCATCCCAGTTCGCGCTTGGGCAGATCGTGACGTTGGCGCGCCGCTTGACGGCCTGGCTGCGGGCGGCGTGCAGTGCGGTCACCACGTCGTTCGTCGCCGTGGCCATGCGGTTATTGGCGACGAATTCCTGGAAGTTGGGAATGCCAACGCCGAGGATGATGGACGCGATAAGCAGCGTCATCATCAGCTCGATCAGCGTGAAACCTTTGTGTTGCCAGGTATTCATGGCATGCAATCCTGCCCGTTAAAGCAGGTGGCTTGGGATCGCGCTGACGGGCGGGCAGGCGGTGCGAATGAGCGGGTTTTTCGTGAAACGCGTCAGTACTTATGTGAAGCACTGGATTTCGTGTTTCAGCCTATCTGGGTGCCGAGCGCCCCTTGGTCGGACCGCGAAGGTGACTGTGCCCCGAGGGGCTTCTGTCAAAACCGCGCCGCGCTCAGGGCTCTTCGCTCTGCACCCAGAACGTGCGCACAAAGGGTCGTGCCGGCAGAATGGCGCCGCTCTCGCCGATCAACTCGGTTCCAACCAGTACCACGGGCTGCCCGTCGGCCCCCGGTGGAAACAAGATCTGGGGCTCCGGCGCGATGCCGCCCTGCACGAGGTCGATGGTCCGGTCGGCCGGATCGAAGTCGTCCTCCGGCTGATCGAGATTGGTCTCGCTGCGGCCGTCCAGGATGCTCACCGCGTACAGGCGATTCAGCCCGCCCGCGGGCACGCAGGCGTTACCCACATTGGCAGGTGTAAAAGACGTGAACAGCACCACGTCCGCGAAGGTGATGGCCGGGCTCAGTATTTTCTCGCCGTCACCGAGGACCATCTGCAAACGCCATCCCGCCTCATCCGGCGCTAGCACCGGTGCGCCGATGTTTGTGATGTTGGCGAGATTGTCCACGGTCAGTGGAGGCGGGTAGTCGTCGGTGTCGATGACTTCGAACACGGCGAAATCGCGCACAGAGAAAAACTGGTCATCGGCGGCGGCATCCAGCGGATGAGCCCGGTAACCGGAGCCGATGTTCAACGCAATATAGATAGTCTCTTCCCGGATCACTGGCACTACGTCAGGGGCTGCAAAGAACCGCCGTACTTCAGACGCGGGGGGCGAGCCACCGAGCTCGGTGCCACCCAGGGCCGCCAGCACGCCGCCTTCGCCCAGGTTTGCCGCACCGCTGCCGTTCAGCAGGTCGATGCGCCAGAGCTGGCCACCCATGTCGGCAAAGTAGAGCCGGTCGGTTAGCCCGTCGCCGTCCACGTCGAAAATGCGCAGCTCGGCGGGGATGGAGAAGCGCATACGGTCCAGGCGCAGGTCGTGCTCGGGGCCGCCCCCGGCGCTCCAAATGAGTTCGCCTGTCAGCAGATCGACCATGTACACCGCATTCCCGGCGTTGTCTTCGCGGAAGCTCCGGTTGTCCTGGCCGGTGTCATAACCACCACCGAATACAGCCACCCGCCGTTCTGACCCGCCCACATCGACCGTGGCGATCACCGGTGTTGACCAGGTCTGCCCGAGGCTGCCAAAGCCCGGGCTGCCAGCGTCATTCTCCCAGAGCACCACAGGCCGGTCCCGGTTAGTAACGTCCACCGCTAACACCGCATCGCCACCCCGGCGCATGCCAAACATCAGTATCACGCGCTCGCCGCCTGCTATGCCTGCCTGGCCGTCACGGTCTTCTACGGTCACGATGATTTCGCCGTCCAGGCCGTAGACACGGGTGCCGGACACGTTATTTGTGTAGAGCGCGTTCGACGGCGGCAGGAGCAGAGCGGGAATGAAGGACCAGAGTTCCACGCCGGTTTCTGCATCGATGGCGTGCAGGTAGCCCTCGTTGGTGGTGACATAGACGGTGGCATCAGGTGAGGCCTCTGTGCCGCCATAGAGAACGTTGACGGGTCGGCTGTGCAGGGGGTCACCCATCGCCTGCCGACTGTCAGTGGTGTCGCCGTCGTTGTCTTCGTCCAGCACGTCCAGGCCGCGAGCCCACTCGATGACATCGTCGCGGTCGTCCGAGGGCGCCCCCAGCACCGCGGCGGTAATAGCGGCGTTGGCGATTTCAAGCCGGTTCTGCCCGCCGGGGGCATTGAGATCACCGCTGGCGATATTCGTGAACACTTGCCGGGAATCAGCCGCTGGCAACTGGCTGGCCGCACCGCCCTGCCTGGGATCCGCTCCGTCCGGAGTGTCAGACCAGAAACTTTGAGACCCGTCAACAAAGAAGCCGGTGCTGGGATTAGTTGCCAGCTGGCCGTTCTGATCGATCAGGGACACGGTCAGTTCACCGCCATCTGCGTCGGTCTCCAACTCGTATTTCTTCAGATTGCCTGGCCAGCGCACGGTGTTACTCGGTTCGAAGACCGACACAAAGACCTGGTTCAGAGTCTCGGCCCGGTTATAGCTGTCTACCGGCACGCGCGGCGCCGTGAACAGCCCACCGTCTTCTTCAAAGCTTTCGGCCAGGTCGGCAAGCACGGCCGTCAGCTGCGCCGTGTCGTCGGCGCGGAAATACCGGCCGCCGCCGCGCTGCGCCGTGGACTGGAGACTGTCGATGTCCTGGGTGAAGCCGATGGTGTGTGTAATGACGTTCTGCTGGCCGTCGACAGTGGCCCGCAGGTCCGCTTTAAAGAGGTACTCTGCCATGTCGTCCAGGCAGGCCCCGTCACCGCTGCCGTCACAGCTCGGCCCGACAAGGTCTGCGAAGCCGGGCAGCGCGGTGATCTTGCCGTCGGCGCTGGTGTCCTCGCCCGGCTCACCGTCGGACAGCAGGATGATGTAGCTCTTCTGGCCGCGGTCGCCGATGGGCGAGTTGTAACCCGAGGCCGTCGGCGAGCCCCCGACGCGCGCCGCCGCGACGCTGTTGTCAGGGCCGACGTTGCCGTAATCCACCAGCCGGCCGGCCAGGTACTGCCCCGCCTCGTACAGGGTTTCCGACAGCGGCGTGGACCCGTCTGGCACGAGGCCGTTGATCGCGGTCTTGGCCGCCTCTCGGGAGCTTTCCAGGTCCGCCATGGCCTGGATGACCGGGCCGCCTTCGTCCAGGTTGAATTTCATGATGGCCACGTTCATCGAATCCATGCTGTCGATGACCGTGTTCGTGACTTCTTGCACGACCTCCAGGCGCGTCTTTGTGACGGTTGGAGGATTACTATTCCAATTCAACCAGTTACCATCAAAAATTGTGACGTTACTTGCAGATGCCCAGGCCGGTTCCGTGGCATTCGTGGCGGCCCAGGGCCCGGCTGCGCCGTCCGCCGCAAAGCCCTCACCAGACGTGCCGTTGCCGTGCAGACCGCGGTCGGCTTCACACTCCACCGGGAAGGGCGCCGGCGCAGGCTCGCCGTCACCTGCAAGGAACTCTTCCAGCGTCAGCCATCGCTCGCGGTCAGCGTCCCAGCCGCGGTAGAGATTGTCATAGCGGCCCACGAGGGCCAGGCGTTCGTCGGCCGCCGCGCAGAATTTGTCCGCTTTCGGGAAGCTCTGGGTAGCGCCGCATTCCGGCAGCTCGCCGGTCTGCGTGTAATAAATCGTGTTGGCGTCGAAGCAGCCGTCGAAGCTCTGCAGCGGATCCCAGCTGACCTGGGTATCAATCTGCGCACCCATGCTGCCCGAGTTGTCGACGATGAACAGCACGTTGGGAATATTGCAGCTCGCCGGGGCATCGAAGCCAGTGACAAAGAGCTCGGTGTCGTCGGCGTTCGCCACGCTCGCAAGCAGGGCTAAAGCCAGGGCTCTCAGCAGGGGGGCTCCGATGGTGTCGACAAGTCTCCGGGTGACCATCACTCAGTTGCCCCTGCGTGGCGACAGGCGCAGCCGCCGCACGTATTCCGCATCCGGTTCCAGGAACAGTGTGATCATGCCTTCGCGGCCCGCCGGTTCCCGGGCTTTTTGCACAAACTCCTCGCGTTCCACCTGCCCGGCAGGCGACACTTCGTAGCGGGTGGCCGCGTCGACGCGCAACCAGCTGACCGGGCAGTCGGCACAGCGTCGAATGGCGAGCCGGCCGATATTCAGCTGCCAGAGAGGCACGTTGGCAGTCCGCAGTTCCAACGGTGTTTCGCGGATAACGAGCGCGGCCACTGCCACCTGGTTCCAGACGAGCAGGATGGTGGCCAGCATCAGCATGCCGGCAAACAGGCGGGTCAGGGACTGGTGCATCTTCTGTGCCTCATAACGCTCTATTCCGGGCTGCGTAGATTGACCTGAACAAGGCCTTGTGACTGGGTGGAGCGTGCGCCGCGCTGATCGGTGCTCCCCGTGGCGTCAATCTGGTAGTGAAAAAACTGGAATTCTGAAGAGCTGTAGCCGCTGTAGACCTCGCCTTCGTCCAGGAACGTGATGGTGGCTTGGTACTCACCGTCAAGTTCGTCTATCCGGACCGCGCCGAGATCCGCGGTCCAGCCGGTGGCCGGAATCACCAGCCCCGACGCCTGGCCCTCGGCATCGGCAAGCGCGGCTTCCGCCAGGCGAAAGGCGTTTTCGCGATACTGGGTGTTGCCGGCCATCAGCAATTCCAGCGCTGCGGTGCGCATCGTCGACACTGCCAGCAATGTCAGTACGAGCAGCAGGACCAGGCCCACCACCAGTGCCGCGCCCGTTTGTGCCTGGGGTAATCTTCTAGACACCTTCAACTCCACCGCTGCTATTTCTCAGGAAGACCGTTTTGCTGACGGCGACTCGCCGGAAGGTATCCGGGTAGCCGTCGGTGACGCCTGGTTGTATCGGTGCGAGGTCCGCGTCTGCCGGCGTGTAGACACGGTCGTCCCGGAAGCCCTGGCCCGTCTCGTCCGTTTCCGACCGCACCAGCATCCACAGGCGCACCGCAATCACACGCGCCGCCGCGCCCGGGGCAGCCAGCGGGTGGTCACCGTCGACATAGCGGTCAACCTGCCGATTACCGGTGGTGTCGAGGCCGAACTGCACCTGCAGGTTCTCCACCCCGGGAATTACTTCCTGGTCGTCCAGCCGGCCGCTGGCGCCGCCGTCCACCAGCGTCAGCCGGCGCAGCGCGGGCACGTTCGCATCGAAGGTGGACTCGCCAATGTAATAGGCATTTACCACCACATCTCTGACCACGCCGTTCGCACGCCCCGGCAGCACGGCGTCGTCGAACAAGTCGCCGCCGTTGATGTTGCTTTCTACCTGTACCCGTCCCACGGTCAGCTCGGCGCTGGTATCTCGCGCGCCCGCGTGGCGCAGCACCAGCACGTCTGAGTCAGCGCGCGGATTGCGGCCGGTGCAGTCCAGGTCGTAGTTGTCATCACGCGCTTCCACCGGTGCGTTCACCTGCATTGCGAACGCAGTGGCCTCCAGGTTGGTCGCCCCGGCACAACTCACCACGATTCCCGCGGTGTTGATCAGGCCGGGTACGTTCGTTCGGCCCCAGTAGCGCGCCAGCTGGATGTCGGGCTCCAGGGAGTCCAGTGCGAAGCGAACATTTTCTTGCAGCCGCGCCAGGCTGTCGGCTGTGCGGAAGCTGGAACGGCTTTCGATGTAGACGGTGATAGCCCCGCCGATCAGGATGGTGCCGATGGCCATTGCGACCATCATTTCCACCAGCGTCATACCGCGAAGTCTCGAGGGGTTCATGGGCCCGTGAACTCCTGCGTGACCAGCACGTATTCGACCGGTTCTACCTGGCCGGTTTCTGGCCAGCTGAGGGTAATCATGAATTGCGTTAGCGGTGGTGCATTGGCTACCGCGATCGTGGCCGTTGGATCGCCCGGCAGGCGGGCGACGACATCCTGGTTCCAGGTGAACCAGTCGTCGGCGGCCAGCTCGGCTGCGGTGCATGCAGCCACGCCGTTGACACAGCCATTGTCCGCGCCCGGGCCCGCGCCTGCATATGCCACTCCCGCGTTGGGGTTAGCACGAATCCGGTCTGCCATGTCCGCAGCCAGGGTGACGGCGGTAATCCGGTTCAGGGAGGTGCGGCCAGCTTTCAGGCTTTCGACGTACAGCGCCGCGATGCCCAGCAGGCCGACAGACAACACGACAAGCGAGACGAGAATCTCTACTAATGTGAATCCTTCCACCTGCCGGCGCATCATTTCATCACCTCGGCCACGGAGGTGCCGACCACCCGCCGGCGCAGCAAGTAAGGCCCGCCGCTAAATTGTTGCCTTCTGACCCGCCGGCGCATCATTCAGCAACCCCCCAGCGGGTTATCCGGACCCTGGACCAGCCCGTGCTCGGCGAACACGCGCGGATGGCCCGTGACCGATATCCGCACCCAGCGTCCGGCTGCGAGACCGCCACTGATTGTCTGGTCACCGCGCGGATCGCAGAGCTGCAGGTCCGTGACGCCGGGCGTTATCCCGGCGAGATCCGTGCGAAAACCGTTGGCAGCAAAGGCGACGTACACGGGGTTGCCGCCGCCGGCCAGGGCGCTGTTGTCGGCGATCATTGCGGGCAGCGCGGGCCGGGCGCTGATTAACACTTCGCCCGCTTCAAGCTGCGCGTTCGCATTGGCGTCGGCAAAAACCAGCCAGCCGGCGCCGAAATCGGCGGCTGCATCGCAATTGGGGTTGGGGGCATTCGCATCGCTGCTCGCACAGACCACGACCGTGACCCTGCGCTGCAGCGCCTCGCTTCTTGCCAGGTGCATCGACGAGACCAGGTCGTTGGCCGCGGCGGTCATGCGATTGTTCTGGATGAAGTCCGTAAAGGTCGGAATCCCGAACGACAGGACGACGGCAGCGACCGCCAAGGTGACCATGAGCTCCACCAGGGTGACGCCTTCTGAGTGCATCTTTCCCATTTGCAGCTAGTTTGCCGGCGTCGGCGTTGCGGGGGAAATTGACCGGACAAGTGGTCTTTTCCCGGGCGCGAAACCAGGTTTACATATTGCTCACAGTGGCTTATGACTAACACTTGATTCTTGCTCTGGCTTCCGCGCTGGAGGCAAGGCGTGGCCTGCCCGTAGGGCTGATGACCACGGCGCGAACCGCAGCCGAGCCACGGCTGTCGCAAAAACCGATGGTGCCGTTGGTGTCGCGTCGGGTGAATGGCCGGAACTCGTAGGCCGCGCGGTTGCTTTGCAGTTCAACGCCGGTTCGCCGCCCGCGCATCGCCAGCACGCTGGCGATATCTGCAACGGGTGGGTCGGCCGGCGCGATCACGCCCCAGCCGTCCTGCCAGCTGCCGCCAGGTGGGCACCTAGTAGCCACCGCGCCGGGGCACAGCACGACGGTTTGACCGCGCAGATTGGCCGCCTGCCTGGCCAGGTGCAGGTCGTGCACCATCGCATTCACGGCCGCCGTCATTCGCGCTTCCAGCAAGAGGTGACGAAACCCGGGAACGGCCACCGTTAGCAGTATTGCGCCCGCGGCAACGGCGGCTAACAGTTCCACCAGCGTCAGTCCGGTCGGCGGGCGTGGAATCTGCAGGGTGGGCATCGAGCGTTCCTTCCACCAGGGCGAACAAGTGCGTGACGCTCAAGCTAGCGGCCGGCCGAGGCCCGGCCCAGCGGCGATTCCACTTAATCTGGGCAGAAATCGGTGCCTGCGTGCACGGTGGTTTTACAGGCGGGAAACGGCGCAGGTACAATGGAAGGCGTCTAAACGGGGGCTAAGCATCTGAAAACGCAACGAGAAACCCTTGCCCATCGCCTGGCGGGTCACGGCGTGAAGCCGACGCCTCAGCGACTGGAAATAGCTGAACTGATGCTGTCCGGGCCATGCCACCTGTCGGCTGACCAGGTGATTTCGCTGTTGAGGGAAGCGGGTAGCGGCGTGTCGAAGGCAACCGTATACAACACCTTGCACCTGTTTTCGGCGCAGGGCCTGCTGCGTGAAGTCGCAGTTGACCCGTCGCGCCTGTTCTACGATTCAACGACCGGCGCCCACCACCACATATATAACGAAGATACCGGCGAACTGCTGGACGTCGTGGCCGAAGATCTTGAAGTGAGTCGCCTGCCGCCGTTGCCCGAGGGCACTGCCGCGCACAGCATCGAGGTAGTCATCCGGGTCCGCAACCAGCGGAGCTGACGGCGCCCGGAGCATTGCCGGGTATTCACCCATTATCTATACTGCGCCGCGCCCGGGCCGGAGTAGCTCAGTTGGTAGAGCAGCGCATTCGTAATGCGAAGGTCGTAGGTTCGACTCCTATCTCCGGCACCACATTTCCCGAGAATTCCCAGTCACTTACGGGTT
>CAMYJV010000020.1 GCA_947258805.1 uncultured Gammaproteobacteria bacterium
CATCCCGGTGTTTTTCCCGCTGGCCGCGGCCCTGGGCTTCGACAAGATCTGGTTCGGCATCGTGATGCTGCTGGCCCTGGAGATGAGCCTCACGACGCCGCCCTTCGGCTTGTTGCTGTTCCTCATGCTCGGCGTGGCCCCGCCCGGCACCACCTTGTCGCGCATTGCCCTGGCAGCGGCCCCTTACCTCGCCTGCGATGCGGCACTGCTCGGGCTGCTGCTGTTGTTGCCGGGCCTGGCACTGTGGCTGCCCGGGTTACTCGGCAGCTAAAAAAAGGCCCCCTTGCGGGGGCCTGCGTACCTTTTTTTGCAGGACGTCGGCAACCCAGCCGGGCGGCGTTCAACCGTCGCGCAGGCAATCGCGCAGCAGCGGCTTCAGCAGCGTCGGGGAATCCCAGGCTTCCGGCAGCAGGTTGGCGTACAACCAGCGCACCAGGCCCCACTGCCCGCGGCCGGACGGCGCCGGGGGCACAAACTCTTCCAGCCGATCGCAGATGCGCGCCGGCTCTGCCGGCCCGGCAACTGCCCCGGGTTCCCACGCGTAGGCGACAATAGCCTCGACAGCCGGCGCAGAACGTGCCGGTGTGCGCAATGCCCGCGGCAGCTTGCGCAGCTTTGCCGTCGTTCGATGCGCGCTGTAGCGCCGCAGCGAAATGATGGTGGCGTTACTCATGGTGGAGAATATTGTGCCAGACCGGCGATGCATTTAGGGGCGATACTGACTGATGCGGTGACGTCCCCCGTGGCGAGGTCCAGGCGCACCACCTCGCCACTGAACCAGTTGGCAACATAGGCCACACCGGGCGTGGCCGTACCAATGACGGACCAGCCAAAGCCTTCCAGCGGGTAGTTCCGCTGCAGTTTGCCGTCGAGATCGAGGGCTTCCACCCGATCGCCACGACAGACCAGCAGTTGCCCGGCGTCGGCAAGGGCCAGGTCGAAAAACATCTGTCCCCGGCCATCCGGGAAATGCTGCAGGTCCTCCAGCTGCTCACCGCTGTCCAGGTCGAAGCGCATCAACCGCGGGCCGGTTTCAGACACATAAATCAAGGTGTGCCCGTCCGGCGCCAGCACCGAATGGGTGATGGCCATGCTGCCACTCATGCCGCCGTGGAACTCCGGGTGAAATTCGCCCAGCAGCTCACCGTCGAGCGTGTAGTGGTAGAGGCCCGCTTCGCCCAGCAGCTTGTCGTGGCCCGGCAGCGGGCGGTGGCGCGTAGTCAGAGGCTCGGGCTGTTTGTCTCCGCCCAGAGACTCGGTGAACCACAGACTGCCGTCCGCAGCAAAATGCACTTTTGAAAACGCGCGCGACGCGAAACGACGGTTTGGCAGCTGCTGCCCGTTCGCGTTCACTCTGATCGCGAGCCAGGCCCATGGATCGAATGCCCAGATCTCGCCCTGCGGCGAAATGCTGAGGCCGTAGACCAGGTGCGTGGTGCCGGTGACCCAGAGCTGACCGCGCAGATTCAGTGCCGCGTCGTACTGAAGAATACGACCCACACCGGCGTGATCGTCGTCAGGGTCATTCAGCAATGTCGCGCCGACGAAGACATCGCCGGCCGCGAAGGGCTGCATCGTGGAAGTGCGTACCTCGGTATCTGCCATTTTTCCGTAATGATCGCGGCGCACATGCCTGTTAAACCAGTGTAGTTGACCGCGATGCCACGGTCAGCTGCACCATCGCGCAGAATGCTGTCACGAGCCCCACCACGGGCCGGCAATTTCCGCGCTCTCGAAGTCTCGGCCAACTTATCTGCCGAATTGCCCTTTCCCGCCCCCGCGCAGCGCCTCTACACTATCGCTGATAGCTTGGCTGGATATTGCAGGATGGCCGGTCACTGGCGCTTTCTCGAACTGAGCATCCCGACACCCGACATCGTGGCGTCGCTGGATTTCTACCGATGTCTCGGCTTCACGGAGCTGACGACGACTGACGCGCGCAACTATCCCTATGCCGTAGTCAGCGACGGGCGCATTGCGATCGGCCTGCACGCTGAAGTCTTGCCGGGCCCGGCGCTGAGTTTTGTGCAGCCCAACGTCGCGAACTGGGCCCGGCAGCTCGAAGCCGCCGGCTTAGAACTGGAACAGCAGCGCCTGGGTATTGATGACTTCCATGAATTTACGTTGTCCGGCCCGTCCGGCCACCGGGTGATGGTGCAAGAGGCGGCGACCTTCTCACCCTTGCAGGTGCAGGAATCACCGGCGCCGCTGACCGGTCCATCGGCGCACATCCAGCTCGGCTGCCACGAACTGGCGGAGAGCATCGAATTCTGGCGATTCGCCGGGCTGGACTCCGAAGCGGAGGACGAACCGCATGCCACCCGAGAAAGCCTCGATCTCGCTGCACCGGCATTGAGACTCCGGCTAGCCAGGGGTCGCGCCGCAAACCCGCGCCTGCGGTTTCACTCGGCCATGGCTGCGGATCTGCAGCAAGCCGCGGAACGCTTCGGCCTGGGCCTGCAACAACACGCCGGTCACTGGGAACTCACCGCCCCCGAAGGCACCGTGCTGGAGGTGGTGATCGAAGAAGGAGCGCGACCATGAGTTCGTTTGTCGGTGTACCCATTGTATTGATTACCCTGGCCCTGGTGCTTTACAGCGTTGCGACCTGGCGTAACTGGCGACTGCAGCTGCTGACCACGACGCAGCTGGCGCTGCTGTGGATCGCAGTGTCTGCGGATGCCCTCGCCACGCGTATGATGGGATCGTTCACGGAGACAACCGACTGGAGCCTGCACGTAATCAGCGGTTACGGAGCCCTCGCACTGATGGCCACGCTGACTATCATCGGCACCTGGGCGAAGCGCACAGGACGTGACGCGATTCTGGGCAACTTCCACCGCTATCTCGTTCCTGTCTGGATTCTATGGATCGCGTCTTATGTCGCAGGGGTGTGGATAGGAATCCAGCGGGTGTAGCGCTGGGCATCTGCAGAGATTTTGGCAGGCGCAAGTTGCAGGCACTGCCGCACGACAGCGCTGCGGACGATGCGGTCCTGGCACGGATAAGCAAAAAAGTGAGACCTGCTTCACTGCCCGCGCGCGGGAGAACGAAGAATGTCCGTATGTCTCGTACCAGAAAGATCGTAGCCTCTGGGCGCGAAATCAGTGCCCGCCGAAATGCGTCTCGACGACAAGACTTCGCGCGGCTTCCGGGTGCCCTGCGTTACGCACTTGTCTGGAATGCCGCCGCTCGCGGTTGTCGCGTGCACCAGCAGCTGACAGGAGGACTTAAGCATCATGAAACCCATCATCGCTGTCTCCGTCGTCTCCATCACGCTGGCCTTCCTGCTGTACTCAATTGCGGCATGGCGAAACTGGCGGCTGAAGATGCTCACCACTGCACAGCTGGTGATCATCTGGACGGGCCTGTGCTTCGACTTGCTGGCCACGCGAATGATGGGCATGTCCGTGAAAGTCACCAGCTGGGACTTTCACACCATCAGTGGTTACACAGCGCTGGCACTGATGGCCATGCTGGCCATCGTCGGCACCTGGGCGAAACGCAGCAACCGCGACGCGGTATTGAGCAGCTTCCACCACTACCTGGCGCCCGTGTGGGCGTTCTGGCTGGTGGCGTACCTGACCGGCGTCTGGACCGGCATGCAGCGCGTTTAGCCTGACTTTTCTGAGGCAGACGAAGCCTCAGCTTCGAACAGGGTGAGGCATTTGTCGATGATTTCCAGTCGCGCCGTGCGCACGGGGTAAACGGCAAAGGCGGTCCGGCTGAAACTCGGGGCATCCTCCACCTGGTGTAAGGTGCCGGCCTCGATGTCTGGACGAACCATCTCCATGGGCAGATAGGCCGACCCACCCAGTTCCTGGATCAGCAGCAGTGCCATGTTCGCCTGGCTGACGCGGGTTCGCGCTTCAGGCGCATCGGGAAAGCGCCGGCGATGCTCTACGCCATGGGCAAGGCACCAGTCTACGTCAACATATTGGTCGCCAAGTGCCACCGCGGCGGACAGGCCGGGTCGGGTGCTGACCAGCACCAGTTCGACATCTGTGATCGGCCTGATTTGGAGGGCCTGCAGCTGGGCTGGTTCCAGCATCACGGCGAAGTCGATCAGGCCGTCGAGCAGCCGCCGATTCAGGGCATTGCCCTCTTGCATCTCGGCGATGATGGCGAGGTCGGGCGCACTGTGCCGCAGACGATGCAGCCAGCCCTGCAACAGTGCGCTCCATAGTCGCAGGCTGCCGCCAAAGGCCAGTTGCTGGCTGGCATCCCCGAGGGCGACATCCTGGCGCGCATTGCGCCAGTCCGCCATCAGCGCCTCTGCGTGGCGCAAGAGGCGATGGCCGGCCGGCGTCAGCTGGATGTCGCGGGTGGCGCGGTCGAATAGCTGGGTGCCAAAAATCTCCTCGAGCTGTCGGATACGGGCACTGACGGCGGCCTGGGTCAGGTGCAGTTCTTCAGCAGCGCGGCCGAAATGGCGCAGCCGGTCGACCTCGAGAAAGGTGCGCACGAGCTCCAGGTTCATAGGCGATAATGATAAAAATAAATGATCAAAACAGCAAATATTTATTGTTTTACTTATTACGCTCCGTCGATGAAGGTATGGCATTGGACGCTTTTCGAAGCGGCCTAAGTTATTGGAGAGTGCCCCATGGATAAGCTGTTTCCATCACTAACCCTGTGCCTGACCCTGCTGCTGAGTGGTGGCCTGGCGGCCCAGGACATGCGTGCCACCCTGTTCAAGAAAACGGACGCGGCTCTCGAGGCTGCGCGCAAGGCTGATGCGCCGCTGCTGTCGCCGGAGAATTTTGCAAATGCGGAAAAGTACTACGCGCGTGCCGACCAGAACTTCAAGCGCAGCAACAGTATCGAGACCATTACCAAGGAACTGATGGAGGCCGACACCTATCTCAAGGCAGCGGAGAAGGCGAGCCGCCTCGCGCGCGTGACTTTCTCCGACACGCTGGAGAGCCGGCAGGCTGCTCTGGCCGCCCAGTCGCCCCAACTCGCCGGCAAGCAGTGGGACGATGCAGAAGAGATGTTCCGGCGCGCCGCGCTCGCTCTGGAAGATGGCAACGTCAAACGCGCGCAGAAATACAGCGGCGATGCCCTCGGCACTTACCGTGATGCGGAGCTCGCCGCCATCCAGGGCGCGATCCTCAACGAGGCGCGCAAGCTGATTGCGCAGGCTAAAGACAACAAGGTCGAACGCTATGCGCCCAAGACCCTCGACAGGGCCGAGAGCCTGGTTGAGCAAGCGACCCTGGAACTCCGGAAAGACCGCTACAGCACGGCCGGACCACAGGGCCTGGCGCGGGACGCGGAATACTCTGCGCGTCACGCTGTCTACCTCGCCGGCCGCGCCAAGGCCGTCAAGGATAAACAGCAGACCGTCGAAGAACTGGTGCTGGACTTCGAAAAGCCGCTGATTGCCATCGCCGGCCAGCTCGACAGTCCTACGGACATGAGCGACGGCTATGCGCTGGTGCAGGAAAGCTCCCTGGCACGCATCCGCAGCCTCCAGACGAGGCTCGAGACCCAGGACCAGCGGGTAGCGGAACTGGAGGAGGCACTGGGCACCACCACGCAAGTTGCCGAAGCCAGCGAGCGACGCCGCCAACAGATCTCCAGACTGGAGTCTCTGTTCAAGGCCAACGAGGCACGCGTCGTGCGCGAGGGTGACAGCGTGATCATCCGCCTGAACGGGCTGCAGTTCGACAGCGGCGAGGCCGTAATCCAGTCGCGTTACTTCATGTTGCTGCGCAAGATCGCCGACGTCCCGGATATCTTCCCGGGCGCGTCGCTGATCGTCGAGGGCCACACGGACTCCGTTGGCAGCGAGCAGGTCAACCTGGCGCTGTCGGAGCGGCGCGCCAATTCCGTCCGGGACTACCTGCTGGCGAATACCTTGCTCGGCGCCTCGCAGGTCGAAGCGATTGGATACGGTGAAAGCCGACCCATCGCGAACAATGAGACCGTGGACGGTCGCGCGCGCAACCGGCGCATCGACGTGGTCATCGTGCCGAACCTGCGCTGAGGGAAAAGGCAGCTGGGGACACTCTCATGGAGAGAGTGTCCCCTTTTTTCTGGTCTAGCCATCACCCCGCAGCTGGTCGATGATCGCCGGGTTCTCCAACGTCGACACGTCCTGGGTAATCTCCTCGCCGCGGGCCACGGCGCGCAACAGGCGACGCATGATCTTGCCCGAGCGCGTCTTCGGCAGGTTGTCGGTGAAGCGGATGTCGTCCGGCTTCGCAATGGCGCCAAGTTCTTCGCCGACCCACGCCCGCAGCTCCTTGACCAGCGGCGCCACTTCTTCACCCGTCGGCCGCTCGCCGCGCAGCACCACGTAGGCGAACAGAGACTCACCCTTGATTTCGTGAGGCCGACCCACCACGGCGGCCTCGGCCACCTGCGGATGGGCCACCAGTGCCGACTCCACCTCCATGGTCCCCAGCCGGTGGCCGGACACGTTCAACACGTCGTCGATGCGGCCCATGATCCAGAAATAGCCGTCCTTGTCGCGGTGCGCGCTATCGCCGGCCACGTAGAAGCGATTGCCGAACTGCGCCCAGTAGGTCTCCAGGTAGCGATCGTTATCGCCCCAGATGGTGCGCAGCATCGACGGCCACGGCTTGCGGATCACCAGGAAACCCCCGCGGTCCGGTTCGGGTACAGACTCGCCGGCCTCATCCACGATGTCTGCCTGGATGCCGGGCAGGGCCCGCGTGCACGAGCCGGGCTTGGTGGGCATTGCACCGGGCAGCGGTGAAATCATGATGCCGCCGGTCTCCGTCTGCCACCAGGTGTCGACAATCGGGCAGCGCTCCTGGCCGATGACCGTGTGATACCAGATCCACGCTTCGGGATTAATGGGCTCGCCCACGGTGCCGAGCAGGCGCAGCTTCGACAGGTCGTACTGGGCCGGAATGTCGTCGCCCAGTTTCATCAGCGCGCGGATGGCGGTGGGCGCGGTGTAGAAAATCGTCACGCCGTGGCGCTGGCAGACGCTCCAGAAGCGGCCGCCGTCCGGGTAGGTGGGCGCACCTTCATACATCACAATGGTGGCACCGGCCGCCAGCAACCCGTAAGCCACGTAGGTGTGCCCGGTGATCCAGCCGACGTCGGCCGTGCACCAGAACACGTCGTCGTCCTGCAGATCGAAAATCCACTGGCTGCTGAGCTTCGCGTGCAGCAGGTAACCGGCGCTGGAATGCTGAATGCCCTTCGGCTTGCCGGTGGAGCCCGACGTGTACAAAAGGAACAGCGGGTGCTCGGCGTTCACCGGCGTCGGCTCGCAGGTATCGCTCTGGCCGGCCACTGCGTCGGCCCACCAGATGTCTCGGCCTGCCTGCATCGCGCAACCGCAGTCGGCGCGCTTCAGCACGATGACGCTTTCTATCGTGTCGCAACCCTGGGCCAGCGCATTGTCGGTGGCCGACTTCAGTTCCACGATCTGGCCGCCGCGATGGCCGCCGTCGGCGGTGATCACCATGCGCGCGCCGGCGTCTCTAATGCGGTCGCGCAGGGAATTAGCCGAAAAGCCGCCGAACACCACCGAGTGCACCGCCCCGATGCGCGCGCAGGCCTGCATTGCAATCACGGCTTCCGGCACCATGGGCATGTAAATCACCACCCGGTCGCCGGCTTCGATGCCCTGGTTCTTCAGCGCGTTTGCAAAACGGCAGACCTCGGCGGTGAGCTCGCGGTAGCTCAAACGCCGCTTGTCACCGCCCTCGCCTTCGAAAATGATCGCGGTCTTGTCTCCGCGTTCAGCCAGGTGCACGTCCAGGCAGTTGGCCGACACGTTAAGTTCGCCGTCCGTGAACCAGCGGTAGTTGGGCGCCGCGCTGTCATCCAGCGTGACGGTGAAGGCCTGGTCCCAGTGCAGCGCCTCGCGGGCCAGGCGAGCCCAGTAGCCTTCGTGGTCTGCATCGGCTTCCGAATGGAGCGCGGCCAGGGCCTCTGCACTCAGGCGGGTGCCGGCCACAAAGTCTGCCGACGGCGGGAACTCGCGATGTTCCTGCAGCATGGATTCGAGTTTCTTGTCGGTCATCTGGCGCTCCTCGGTCACCGCGGTCTGTATGGGCGCATTTTCCCCTATGTGGGGGGTGCGGGGAAATTAATGCCTTAACCCGGGCTAGCGCTGGCGGGCGGCGTCCAGGCGGTCCCGGGAAGCGGGGTGAGAATCCAGCAGGGACGCCCGGCCGGGATTGCGCCCGGCTTCTGCGTCGATGCGCATCAGCAGCTGGCCGAGCTCCGCCGGATCGATGCCTCGGATTTCCAGGTACCGGTAGGCGGTCTCATCGGCCTCGCGCTCGAAGTCCCGGGAATATGACGCGTTCAGTAGCACCGTCGGTATGCCGGCGGCGAAATTGGTCGCCGACCCCACGTCGCCGGTGATGGCCACGATCAAACCGGCAGATACGGAGGTCTGGATCAGCCTGCGCATCGCGTGCCGGTGCACTACGTGGCCCACCTCGTGGGCCAGTACCGCAGCAATTTCTGCATCGTCTTCGGCCAGTGCCACCAGTTCATCTGTCAGTACCACGATGCCGGCCGGCAAGGCCACCGCGTTCGGACCAAAGGCTTCGGAACTGCGAAACCGCAGCGCATAGCCATCGTCGCTGCCAAGCACCGACACCACGTCGGCGAACAGCGCGCGCAGCTGTGCCTGCCGCTCGGCCGGGAGCTGCGAGGACTCGAACAGGTACCGGTCCATTGCGTCCATGCCCTCGCGACCGATCAGGTCGTGAACTTCGTCCGGCATCAACTGCGCCGCCACACGCGCAGCCAGCGGAATACCGTACATCACGAACCACACCACAAGACCGATGCTGACGGCCGTGCACAGCAGGGCCAGGCCCCAGTGTGCTTCCAGAGCGTGCATCCAGCGCATCCGGCCGCCGCCCAGCGCCCCATAGAACGCGTCGGCATCAACGACCTCGAGCCGGCGCCCGTCGGGCAACACCACCACTGCGGGAACGCCGGCCAGCCGCGGCTCGACGCTCAGGTCGGCCAGCAGCCAGCTCTGCACGTCGCGACCCGCACGCACCTGCAGGTTACCGGCGGGCAGAACCGCGACCTCCACATCGCACCGCGCGGCACTGTTGCTCTCATATAAAAGGCCACGCACGACGCGTTACAGACCAAAGTCGTAGTCGAAGGTTTCGCCGATTTCGTCCCCGAGGGCCGACACCTCTTCGGCTTCCGCAGCCACGACGGCGGCGAGGTCGCCCTGCACTGCAACCGCCAGCGTCGACAGCTTGTAGGCCTGCATGCGAATGGTGGCCCACGGAATCAACAGGCCCAGGGACAGCACGATGGCGACCAGGTTGGTGGCCTGGATCCACAGCAACTTCGTCAGGGTCCAGTCGCAGTGCACCTGGTGCGGGCCAACCGACGTGCCGCGCAGCACCAGCCGCGTGATCGCGGCGTCCACGCCGTAGTAGGTCAGCAGGTAAAGTGCGCCCAGCAGCGCCGTTGGACCCAGAGCCAGCCACCCGATCGACGGGGCCGCGTCACCGTTGGCGTCGGCAGAACCGGTGGCGGCGGTGAACAGAGGAATGGCGACCAGGAATGCAACCAGGGCGAACAGGATGCCCGCTGACACATAGATGGCATAGAAATCTGCGCCGTCGATCTTGTCGCTGAGCTCCAGGTCAAGCGTGCCATAGGCCGTGTTGTCCACAATCATCCGCGACCGGTGATAGCGGAATATGGGGTAGTACAGGCCCAGGGAAATCAGCACCAGCAGGAATCGACCGACGATGATCTTGAAGGCCGCGGCATAGATCGGCTTGAAGCGGAAACGCACGTTGCGGTACGAGGTGTTGCGCATCGCGAACATGCGCGAGCGCACCAGCAACCAGGGCACGGCGAGCGCGATGGCCAGGCCGATCAGTGCGCTGAACGCCGGCAGAACGACCGTGCTGGCCAGGTACAAGCCGAGCGCACCCAGTGCGATCAGCCGCCCCTTCAGGATTGCCACCGGGTCGGCGTGGTAGTCAAAACTTGCGCCGGCGAGATTGGAGTGCCGGTACAAATATTTATTGCGCCGAACCTTTGCCCACGGCGAATAGATGCCCAAAGTGATCACCGTCAGGCACAGGTTCACAATCCAGATGCGGAAGTAATCAGCGGACCGGCCAGTGAAGCTCATGACTTCCAGCGTCGGGCTCTGTGCGGGTGTCGGCGCCGCCGTGAGTGCCTGCTCCATCGAATTCCCCAAGGGCGGCGGGTGACCGGCCGCTACGTCAACAGTCGGTCTACCAGGCCCATTGCCTGGGCCGCATAAGAACCCCCGAACAGGTTCAGATGGTTCAGCACGTGGTACAGGTTGTAAAGGGCAAAGCGCTGCTCGTGGCCCGGCGACAGCGGCCAGGCCGCCTCGTAGGCACTATAGAAGGCCGGCGGAAAGCCACGGAACAGCTGCGTCATGGCGAGATCGGTCTCGCGATCGCCGTAGTAGACGGCGGGATCGAAAATCACCGGCTCGCCTGCCGGCGTGGCACCCCAGTTCCCTGCCCACAGGTCGCCGTGCAGCAGCGACGGCGCGGGTGAGTGCCCGGCCAGCAACGCGGGGACGCGGTCGAGCAACTCGGCGCCCCGCGTGAGCAGGCCGTGATCGTAACCATTGTCACGGGCCAGCTGCAGCTGGTACCCGAGCCGCCGCTCACACCAGAAAACAATCCAGTCGTCACACCAGCCGTTGTGTTGCGGGGTCCGGCCGATGGTGTTGTCGCTGTCCCAGCCGAAGCGGTCCTGGGTCACGCGGTGCTGGGCCGCGAGCCGTCGACCGAGTTCCGCCGCGCTCGCCGATGTCTCGCGGCCGAGTTCCAGGTATTCGAGCAACAGGTAGGCCTGGTGACCAGCGATTCCGTGGGCCACGGGCCGCGGCACTCGAACGGCGTCGGCCGCAGCCAGTTCCTCCAGGCCCGCAGCTTCGGCCGCAAACATGTCGGCCCGCGCTGCGTCGTTGAGCTTCAGGAACCAGCGCTCATCCGCGGGCGTGGTCAACAGGTAGCTGTCGTTGATGCTGCCGCCGCCAACTGCCCGGGTCGTTGCCAGCGTGCCGGTGACGGGTTCCAGGGCCGCGGCAACACCCGCGGGGATCATTGCCCGTAGCGCTCGGCGATGCGTTGCGCCTGGCGGCGCAGGCTTTCGCCGAAACCGGCAGCATCATAGAGCGCATTCAGCGCGTCGAGTTCGGGCGCGGTGCGGGCAACGCTGGCTCTGTCTGCCGGCATCGGCACATCGCACCGAATACGCGCCAGTTCCCGGCTCAGTTCCGCCTGTTCGCGGTGCTGCGCCAGCTTGTCGCCCAGCTTCGCCGCACCCCGCAGCGGCAACTCGGCCACCCGGTCCAGGTCTGCGTACAGGTGTTCCAGTGACTCGAAATGCTCGAGCAGGCGCGACGCGGTTTTCGGGCCGACGCCCGGCACGCCCGGGATGTTGTCTACGCTGTCGCCGGCAAGGCCCAGGTAATCCGTCACCTGGTCCGCGCGCACGCCCAGCGCATCGCTGACCTGGTCGCAGCCAATCCGCTTGCCGCCGGTCATGTCCCACATCACGTCGCCGTCTTCCAGCAGCTGCAACATATCTTTGTCGCGACTGATGATGGTGACGCGGTGGCCGTCGCGCCGGCTGCCGCCGGCCAGCGTGCCAATCAGGTCGTCGGCCTCGTAGCCCGTGTCGGCGCAGCTGCGCACGCCCAGCGCCGCAGTGATCTCGCGACACAGTTCGAACTGCCGCTTGAGCTCCGGGGGCGCCGGCTCGCGGTTGGCCTTGTAGGCCGGATACAGGTCGTTGCGGAAGGAAGTCGTGAGGCTGACGTCGAAGGCCGCCGCCACGTGGTCCGGTGCCACCCGCTCCAGGAAATCGCCCAGAAAGCGCGTGAAACCGTACACCGCGTTAACCGGCTGCTGCTCGGCATCCAGCATGTCGTCCGGAATCGTGAACCACGCGCGGAACACGTAGATGCTGGCGTCAATGAGGTAAGTCTGCATCGGCCGTCAGTCTAGCGTGTCGGCCAGCTCCAGGCTGACCGGGTGCTGAGGGTGGGCGGTCCGGAACTCTTCCAGTTGTCTTGCCGCAGCCGCCAGGTCGCCGGCATCGTATAGGCGCAGCACTTCATCGAGACGTGCGTCCGGCAGCCCGGCCTCGGGCGACTGGCTGGCAAGACTGTCTGCGTCTGCCGGTTCATCCAGGGTGCGAACATCCCGGCGCCGCTGCACCTCGTCTGCCGAATCGAGTTCTCGCGATGCGCGAATCAATTCAACCGCGCTGGCCAGCCGCGCGTCATCCATCGCGGCAGGTTTCTGCTTCTTCATCAACGCACCGGCGAAGGCCCCTGGCGCGGGCTCTGCCGGCGGCGGTGCAACGGCCACCTCGGCCTCGATATCGGCGAGGCCCGCCTGCATCCCGCCCGCCGCCAGCTCCTCGCGGAGCTCGGCGGGAGCCACATCGTTGGCCACCCGACCAGGCGCTGGCGCATCGACCCTGTCCAGCGGTCTGGCGGCCGCCGGGGCTTCTCGCTTTTCGGGCGCCGGCCGTTGCCGCATTTCCGCATCTTCCATCAGCACGACGGATGCCGGCGGCGGGCTGACTTCGGGCCGCCCGGACGGATCGAGCGCTACCTGCATGACCAGCGTGAATGCCAGCATCACCGTGGCGGCAACACCCACCGCCGCCGCCCACCGCTGCCACGGCCGGCCGATGGCCACGACTTTCACCTCCGCTTCTGCAGCCGCCAGTATTTGTGCATCCAGTTCCGGCGACGGCTGCGCAGCCGCCAGCCCCGCGTATTGCCTCGACACCGGTGAGTCGCCCGCCAGGTAGTCCTGGAGCTCGCCTTCGTCGCGCCGGTCGTTCATGGGCGGGGCTCCGCATCGCCGAGCACGGCCCGCAGTTTCTTCACCGCGTACCGCAGGCGACTCTTCGCAGTTTCTTCCTGCACGCCGGTAGTGAGCGCAATCTCGGCAAGGCTCAGCCCGCCTTCTTCTCGCAGCAGAAACGCGCTGCGCTGCTCTTCCGGCAATTCGGCCAGCGCGCGCGCGAAGCGCTGCTGCAGCTGCAGCGCCGAGGTGGCGCTCTCGGTATCAACCGGATCGGTAGCCAGCTCGGGAGCGTCACGCATTCCCGGGTCTGCCGCCGGGGTGCGGCCGAGCTTGCGCAGGTGATCTACCGTGCAGTTGTGCGCAACCTTATACATATAAGTGGTGAACTTCGCCGTCGGCTGGTAGCGGCGACGCGCTGCGATGATTTTAGTCCACGTTTCCTGGAACAGGTCCGATGCTGTCGACTGGTCGCTGAACTGGCGCAGGAAATATCGGTACAGCGGCCCCTTGTGCCGCTCGTAGAGCACCTGGAACGCGGCGGTGTCGCCTCGCCGGTAGCGCAACATGAGTTCGCTGTCGTCGGGTGGCCCCGCCATGGCCGGCAGCATAGGCCAGCCGGCCATGGCGGGGAAGTTGCAGCGTCAGCGCCGGGCCTGACGATCCGGTGAGTTCACGGTGTCCAGGGAATCTGCCAGCCGCACCAGGCCGACAAACTCGCCGCGGTAGCCGTGGGGGTCAGCGCCCTTGGACTGGCCGGCCAGGGCCAGTACGTCCGTGTAGCGATAGTCACCGAGGTACTCGCCGCCGCGCAGTAGCTGGCCAAAGGCCGCCACCGAGGCGGCAAAATGCAGTTCTGCCGAAGGCCGGGCCGCCACATCACGGGCGCGCACCGGCCGCTCGATCAGCCGGCTGACGTCGCCGTCCGGTGCCTTGTAGCGCAGCCGCACGAAGGCTGCCTCGCCGGCTTCCTGCGCGACCCGCCCGGGCTCGCCGCCGTAGCGCAACGGATCAATCAGCCGGGCCGGGCTGTCCACCAGGGTCAGCTCATACAGTGCAGTGACGGTATGCCCGGCGCCGATCTCGCCGGCATCGACCTGGTCATTGTTGAAATCTTCGCGCCGCAGCATGCGGTTCTCATAACCGATCAAGCGATACTCGGCAACCACCGCCGGGTTGAACTCCACCTGGATCTTCACGTCCTTCGCAATGGTCTGCAGTGTGGAACCCAGCTGGTCTACAAGGACCTTGCGGCCTTCGTTCAGGTTATCGATGTAAGCGTAGTTGCCGTTACCTGCATCGGCCAGCTGCTCGGTGAGGTGATCGTTGTAGTTGCCGGTGCCGAAGCCAAGGGTCGTCAAAGACACGCCGCCTTCACGCTCGCGCTCTACCAGGTCGATCAGGCTGTCGAAGTCCACCGTGCCGACATTGAAGTCGCCGTCGGTGGCCAGCAGGATGCGGTTGATCCCGTCTTCACGATAAGCCTGGCGAGCCAGCTGGTAGGCCGTGCGAATGCCGCCCGCGCCGTTGGTGGAACCGCCGGCCTGCAGGCCGTCCAGGGCGGTGAGAATCTTCGCCTGCTGGTCACCGGGCGTGGGCTCCAGCACCACGCCGGCGGCCCCGGCATACACCACCATGGACACCCGGTCATCGGCCGTGAGCTGGCGGGTCAGCAGTTTCATCGACTGCTTCAGCAGCGGCAGCTTGCGCGGATCGTGCATGGAGCCCGACACGTCGATCAGGAACACCAGGTTGGCGGGCGGCCGATCTTCGGCCGGCACTTCGTAGCCCTTGATACCGATCTGCAGCAGCAGGCGGTCTGCATTCCAGGGTGCCGCGGCCAGCTCGGTGCTGATGGAGAAGGGCCGGCGTGCGTCTTCCGGCACCGGGTAGGCGTAGTCGAAGTAGTTGATCAGCTCTTCCACCCGCACCGCATCTTGCGGCGGCAGGCGACCTTCATTCAGCAGGCGGCGCACGTTTGCATAGGCGCCAGTGTCGACGTCGATGCTGAAGGTGGACACCGGATCAGCGCTTACCAGCCGGACGGGATTCGGGTCCAGGTGGGCGTAGTTTTCCCGGTCCAGGGGCTCGCGCGCCATGCGCAGCTGGTGCATCGCGCCGTAGGAAGAAGCGATGCCCGGGGCGGCCTCCATGCGCATCTTCATCGCCGGCCGGGCGAGGTCGACTCGCTGGCGGCCGGCGACTTCGTCAGCTTCCCTCGTGGCCGGCAGGTTGCCGGGCTCTGCCGGCAGCGGTGTCACTGCAGCGGGCACTTCCTGGTGCGGCGGGTTCTGGCCAGTCTGCACCGGCGGTGGGCTGTCCGTGCCGGCCACTTCGGCCGGGTCCTCGCGGACGGCGCAGGCCCCGACGGCCAGCGTCAGGGTCATTAACAGAGCGGGCACTGGCCCGCGGGGGCTGAATAGGTCGTTCATGGGTACGGTCCTCCGTGTGGTCTCGGAGGTATGAACGCCAGCGGGGGTCGAACGGGGTTAAACCCGAGTCGAATATTTTTGGGTGGATGCCAGGCTCAGCTGCGGCGGGCCCCGGCGCGCAGGCTGCTGGCCAGGCGCCGGTGCAGGGGACTGCTCCGCGGAATGTGGGCCAGCAGGAACTCCATCTGGTCGGCCAGCACGCGGCGGCCTTTCAGGTAGATGTACTCGGCATAGGTGGGCGTGAACGGCACGGCCAGCAACTGCAGGCCTGCCTGCTCGGGGGTGCGACCGCCCTTGTGGTTGTTGCAGCGCCGGCAGGCGCTGACCACGTTCTGCCACAGGTCGCCGCCGCCCTGGCTCAGCGGGCGCACGTGGTCGCGGGTCAGGTCCCGGATCATGAAATGCTGGCCGCAGTACAGGCACAGATAGCCATCGCGCCGGAACAGCGTCTTGTTATTCAGCGGCGGCGTATAGCGCTCGCGCAGATCGGCGATGCCGTGAGTGCGGCCGATGGTGGCGACGATGGAATTCACCTCGACGGAGCTGCGCAGGCCCGACAGCGCATTCGTGCCCCCGAAGACCCGGAACAGCGGCGTGCCGCAGGTGTAGGCCACCTGTTCCGTGTGATACAGGCGCACAGCCTCGCGGTAGTCGATCCACTCCAGCGGCATGCCCGCCACATCCGTGCGGAGCACTTGCTGGGAGAGTTCGTGCTGCTCTGTGAAGGTCTCCATGGTCTAAACCGGCCTCAATTGCTTTCGAATCTCCCAGACTGTGGTGAAAAAATCAACATATTTGCCCACAGTGCCAACATTCCGGCCCCAGGAGCAGTGGCCCTGCCGCTTCTGCCATGCGTGACTGCAAGGCCTATGTCATCATTCGGTCTGCCGGCCGACCCGGGGCGCAAATCCTGGTTCCGGCTCCAACGGGACCAGCCGAAAAATCGATCCGCATAGTCGATTCAGATACTCGATCCAGACCGAGGAAGAACCATGGGACTGACCATTGGCGTGGTGGCCGAAACCACGCCCGGAGAAAGACGCGTCGCGCTCGTGCCCGAGGTGCTGCGCAAGCTCCTGGCCGCTGGCGCCCGCGTGCTCGTGCAGACCGGCGCTGGCATCGCGGCTCGCATTCCGGACGCCGCTTTCGAGGGCGCGGAACTGGCCCCCGACGCCGCCAGCGTGCTCGGCGCCGCCGACGTACTGCTGAAGGTGCAGCCGCTGACCATCAACGAGGTCGCGCGGCTGAAATTCGGTGCCACGGTGATCGGCTTCATGCAGCCCCATCGCCAGACCGAGATGATCCGCGCGCTGTGCGACAAGGATGTGACCAGCCTGGCCATGGAGCTGGTACCGCGCATCTCGCGCGCGCAGTCAATGGATGCGCTGTCGTCCCAGGCCTCGGTGGCCGGCTACAAGGCCGTGCTCCAGGGCGCCGCGACCCTCGACAAGTTCATGCCGATGCTGACGACGGCCGCGGGCACTATTCGCCCTGCCCAGGCACTGATCATCGGCGCCGGCGTCGCCGGCCTGCAGGCCATCGCCACGGCCCGGCGACTAGGCGCGGTGGTGGAAGCCTTCGACGTGCGCGGCGCGACGAAAGAACAGGTGGAATCCCTCGGCGCGAAATTTGTCGACACCGGCGTGTCGGCCGAAGGCGAAGGCGGCTACGCGCGCGAGCTCACCGCGGACGAACGCGAAAAACAACAGGCGGCACTGGAAGAACATATCGCGAAGGCCGACCTGGTGGTGACCACCGCCGCGGTGCCCGGCAAGCCGGCACCCAAGCTCATCAACAAGGCGACGGTCGAACGCATGCAGCCCGGTGCGGTGATCGTGGATCTTGGCGCCGAGAGCGGCGGCAACTTCGAACTCACCAAAGCGGGCGAGACGGTGAAGCATGGCGGCGTCACGATCATCGGCCCGGAGAATCTCGCTGCCACGGTGGCGCGCCACGCAAGCGAAATGTACGCCCGCAACCTTTACAACCTGCTGGAACCCGCGTTGAAGGAAGGCCAGCTGCAGATCGACTGGGACGACGAGGTGTTTGCCGGCACGGTGCTGACGCGCGACGGCGACGTGCTGCATGAAACCACCCGCACCGCCCTGGAAGGAGTTCAGTCATGATCGAGCTCAGCGGCTTCGCGGCGCTCTACATTTTCATGCTCGCGGCCTTCACCGGCTACGAGGTCATCGCCAAGGTGCCGGCCATCCTGCACACCCCGCTGATGTCGGGCTCCAACTTCGTGCACGGCATCGTCGTGGTGGGCGCGATGGTGGCCCTCGGCCACGCTGAAACTACGGCCGGCTACATCATCGGCTTCCTCGGCGTGCTGCTCGGCGCGGGTAACGCCGTGGGCGGCTACGTGGTGACCGACAGAATGCTGGAAATGTTCAGGACCAGTGGGGAGAAGAAGTCGTGAATGGCCTTCTTTCCACCAGCTTGCTGATCGAGGTCAGCTACTACGTCGCTGCCTTCCTGTTCATCATGGGACTCAAGCGCATGAGTTCTCCTGTCACGGCCGCCAGCGGCATCAAGTGGGCGGGCCTGGGCATGGTCGTCGCGACGGCGATCACCTTCCTGTATCCGGAGATGCACAACTTTGTGCTGACGACCGCGGCGATTTTCGTCGGCGGCGTGCTGGCCTGGTGGACAGGCAAACGCGTGGCCATGACCGACATGCCGCAGATGATCGCGCTGTACAACGGCATGGGCGGCGGCGCGGCCGCGGCGATCTCGGCCGTTGAACTCCTCGGTGGCCGCGAACTCGGACCGGTGGTCACAACGCTGGCGGTGCTCGGCGGCCTGATCGGCTCGGTGTCTTTCTCCGGCAGCATGGTCGCCTTTGCCAAGCTGCAGGGCCTGGTCCGGAAAGACGTGCGGTTCCGCGGGCAGAACCTCGTGAACATTGCCATCCTGGCCGCGGCCGCCGCGCTGGGCGTACTGCTGATCGCAGGCAACGGTTCGACCAACATCCTGGCACTGATGTTCCTGTCTGCCCTGGTACTCGGCGTGACGATGACGCTGCCGATTGGTGGGGCGGACATGCCAGTGGTGATTTCGCTATACAACGCGCTCACCGGACTCGCCGTCGCCTTCGAGGGCTTCGTGCTCGACAACGCGGCGATGATCATCGCCGGTACCGTGGTCGGCTCCGCCGGCACGCTGCTGACCCAGCTGATGGCGAAGGCCATGAACCGCTCGCTGGGCAATGTGCTGTTCAGTGGCTTCGGAGATTCTTCCGGCGGCGGTGCCACCGGCGAAACAACTGGCGCGATGAAGGCCATCGACGCGAGCGATGCCGGTATCATGATGGCCTTTGCGGAGAAGGTGCTGATCGTGCCCGGCTACGGCATGGCCGTCGCCCAGGCGCAGCACAAGGTCTGGGAACTGACCCAGCTGCTGCGCGACCGCGGTGTGACGGTGAAGTTCGCGATCCACCCGGTGGCCGGGCGCATGCCGGGCCACATGAATGTGCTGCTGGCCGAGGCCGGCGTGCCCTACGACATCATCTACGACCAAGACGAAATCAACCCGGAGTTCGACAACGCAGACGTCGCACTGATCATCGGTGCCAACGACGTAGTGAACCCGGTAGCACGTACCGATACCACCAGCCCGATCTACGGCATGCCGATCCTGAACGCGGACAAGGCGCGCAACTGCATCGTGATCAAGCGCGGGCAGGGCGCCGGGTTCTCCGGGATTCAAAACGCGCTGTTCTTCCTGGATAACACGCGGATGCTTTACGGAGACGGGCAGGCGGCCGTGTCGGAGCTGATCCAGTCGATTAAGTCGCTGTAGCGGATTCTGGTGCGCGCGGGGGCGGGGTATCTGCCCTTCACTGCCGGCTTGCCCTCTGATTGTTCCGCGCTGGTCAGCCATGACAGCGGGACCACATTGTCTCGGAACATTTTGACGTGCTCGGCCGCCGACTCTTACGTTACGGGCAGAAACCCCGCCCCCACGCTCCGGTCGGTGGTAGCTCGGGCGAGATGGTTTCTATTCCCTGGGTCTTTTTCGTCCCCGCGGTACCAACGGCAGAGAAAAACTGCACGGCGATCAGTATCCGGAGAACGAAGCCGGCAGCCGGTGTGGGGGTGGGTGC